>NZ_JBFUGN010000663.1:0-3466 GCF_056402895.1 Rhizobacter sp. P3_B12
GTCGTAGTCGAACCACTCGCCCACATTCAGGTTGGTCCCGGCCCCATTGATGTCGACGCGCCGGATCAGGTTGCCCAGCGTATCCCACACGTACTGGTGCTTGAACACCTCCGTCAGCGTCGGATCTCCGATGTCGGTACCGGTGCCCGCCGCCGCATCAGTGACTCGCCCGCTCATCGGATCGAAGCGCGTGTGGGTGTTCACGCCATGGCCCAGCTGCGCGTCTTCCACCTTGCCCCAGGCGTTCACCCGCTGCGCCGTCCAGTACGCGTAGCCGCTGCCGTTGTGCACCGTCTGCAAGGCACCCAGCGCCGTGTAGCCGTACTGCACGCTCACGCCGGTCTGCCAACTCTGCTTCACGAGCCGGCCGAAGTTCGCGTCGTACTCCAGGCTCTGCGAGAAGGTCTTCTGCACGTAGCGCGGGTCCGGGCTGATCGCCGTCGTGGCACTCACCGGCCGCAGGTAGCGGTCGTACACCGCCGAGCGCACCACGCCGTGTGTCGTGCTGCTGCCGCACAGCTTGCCCTTGGTCGCGTTCGCGCCGCCGCCGGCGGCGGACAGGCAGGCGGTGCCGTTCGACGCGCCGTTGACCGTGTCGTAGAAGTAGGTGGTCTTGAAATCCGGCGTCAGCTTCTCGACCAGCCGCCCCAGCACGTCATAGCGCAGCGTGCTGCTCGTGCCTGCCGCAAGCTGGTTCGGGCTCTGCTGCGATGTCAGCTCGCCGAGCGCGTTGTAGCCGTATGTCCAGTAGCCCTTGTTCGGGTCCAGCATCGCCGTCTTGCGGCCTCGCCCGTCGTAGCGTATCTCCACGCGGTTGCCGAGCGGGTCCACCGTCGTCACCAGGCTGCCCTGCGCGTCGTACAGGAACGCCGTCTGCGCGTGCTGCGCATCTTCGGCCAGCACCACATGGCCTTGCGCGTCGCGCCACTGGACGTCGGTCTGAACTGCGGTTTCGGGTCGACCTTGAATGGGCCGGCCGCGCCGCGTCACCGTCGTCTTCGCGCCCTCGTAGGCGTAGCGCACCACCATGAACTGCATCGCACCCGGCGCGCGACCGAAGGCATTGAGCTCCGCGATCGCGCCCGCGTCGGTGATCCCTTCGCTGCCCTCGCCGTTGTCGGCCGTGTACACCGCCAGCGGTCGGCCGATCACGTCGAACTGCGTGTACGTGAAACCGTAGCCGCTGCCGTTGATGCCCGAGCTCAGCGTGTCCAGGAAGTACGGCTGCGTCGTCAGCACCGTCGCACCGTTCTGGTTGTAGAACGTGTCGGCCACGATCAGCCTGCATGTCGCCGCGGCGCTTCCGGGATCGCAATCGAACGCCTGCGTCACACTGCGCATCGTCCGGCCGCGCACGTCCTGGTAGACACGGGTCCACGGCCCGCTGACCGTGCCATCGGCGCCGTACGACTGCGTGTGCACGAAGCTCATCGCGTTCGCGGGCATCGGATCCTTCGCAGGCGGGTTGTCCATCTGCGTGCCGCCCGACCCCGGGCAGCCCGGCGAGTTGCTGCTCTGGTCGAAGATGGCCGGCGACACATAGCAGAACCACACCCGGCTGAAGCTGCCGTCGGCCCGCGCCTCCTTCACCTTGCGGCCGAGCGCATCGAGCTCCCACGTCGTCGTCAGGCCATTCGGGCCGGTCTGCGATGTCGCTAGTCCGAACCTCGGGTCCACGAGCTTGGTCTCGGTGTGGTTCAGAGCGTTCCAGACACTGGTGGCATAGCTGCCGTTGAGCGTGCCATCCGGCTGAGCGGCATTGCTGTACGACGCGCTCGCCACGCGCTGCAACGATGCGTCTGCGCAATTCGAAGTCGTCGTCTGCTTCCGGTTGCCGTACGGATCCAGCTGGTAGCTGGTCACGACGCACAGCGCGGCCTTGTTCGGCTCGATCTTCTCCTCGATCAGCAGCCCGGTCGCATCGTCGTACTTGAACTCGCTGGAACGCTCCTCCTCGAAGACTGGCGCAGGCAAGGTCTGCGCCAGCGCATTCGCGCACAGCAGCACCAGAGCGGCCAGGGTACCCAGCAGGCGGGGGAGAGCTTTGTGGAAATCAGCCATGGCGGTGCTCAGTCTTCCAACAACATCTGCAGGATGCTCATCAGCACTTCAGGCCGGATCAGCTTCGGCGGCGTGCCGTTCAACGCAGGATCCTGCGTCGCCTTCGCGATGTCGCTCAGGCCGGCGTTGCTCTGCACGGGCGGTTGAGTGGCCGACGTGCTGGAGGTCACCTTGCTGGACTGCAGCCGGCCGAGGAACCACTTGTCGCCGCTGATGAAGCGCTCCGTGCCGTCGTCCACGCTCAGATAGGTGTTCTTCGTGGTCTTCGTCACCATCTGGTCCCGCCCGGCCGGACCTCCCACGCCGTAGCCGGTGGTCGTGATCGTTGCGTTGCTGACATCGCCATAGACCGTCATCGCCGTGTTGACGGTGTCGGTCTTGCTGATCAGCAGCGACCGCGTCGTCAGGTCCCACTTCCGTTCGACAGAACGAACCTGGTACGGCCGCTTCACCAACGACGTGCTCGCACACGGCTGGTCCATCGTGGCCACACCGGCATTGGCCTGCGCCTGCACATCGCAGTAGGTGTAGTTCGTCATGCCGATGATGTCGGCGGACCAGGCGCTGCCCGACTTGCTGTCGCCCTCGAAGCACTCGCTGTGGACGTTCGGGCCACTGCCCGACGACGTGCCGGAGCCCACCGACAACGGACGCTGCCGCGGCGAACCGGGGCGGGTGTTGCGGCTGTCGTCCACGTCGATCGGCTTCAGCACGTTCGGCGTCCAGCTGCTCAGGTAGCGCGTGAAACTGCACTTCGGCATGCCGACGAACTGCTTGCGCTGCGTGCCGTCCTGCGAGTTGGCCGACCCGTTGAGCGGCTGCAGGTACTCGGTGGTGCTGGCCATCATGCCGCCGCTCGCGTAGGGGAAGTATTTGGTGACGGCCTCCAGCCCGAGGCTGCCGCCGCCGGACAGGTCGGACTTCATGCCGACATACGCGAAGGCGGTGGTCACCTGCAGGCCGCTTGCGTCGGGCACTCGGGTGCCGCTGGCTTGCTGCGTGCGGGACACCAGCCATTGCGCTGGGTGAAGGTGCAAGGTGGGCCAGGTATGGGCCCCCACCAGGTCGGCTGAAGCCTGCGGGTCCGTTACGCCGCTCAGGTCGAACGCGGGGCGCGAGTCGGCATACACGGCAGCACCGACGCTGGTGCTCCCCTGACCCACCGCGATGCCATCGCTGGCCACGCCGGTCGAGGCGTACGTGATGGCCGTGCCCACCCCGGACACGTTCGCCACGGAGGTCATCATGTCGGGCGGTATGCCGTTCCGGTACCACAGCGTGTTGCTGCTGCCGTCCTGCACGCGCAAGAAGCCCGTAGACCCCAGACCCAGAAAGTCTCCAGCGTAGAAGAACGCTCCGCCGGTCATCATCTCCGGCAGGTTCGCAGCCCCGCGGCTTGTCGAGG
>NZ_JBFUGN010000664.1:0-3464 GCF_056402895.1 Rhizobacter sp. P3_B12
TCGAGCACCAGCGTTCGGGTGGCGGAGATCGGCCGGCCGATCGCGACGCGCACGCGGCCGTCGTCCTGGCAGCGCCACTGCGTCACGTCGATCGCCGCTTCGGTCGGCCCATAGAGGTTGAACAGGCCCGCGTGTGGAAGGCGCCGCAGCAACTCGTTCTGCGCCTCGGCGGGCAGTGCCTCGCCGCTGCAGATCACACGCACTAGGCTGTCGCAGCGTTCGACCTCGGCATGCGCGAGAAAGGCCTGCAGCATCGACGGCACGAAATGCAGCGTCGTCACGCGCTGCCGGCGGATCAGCGCCGCGAGCCGCGCCGGATCCTTGTGCTCGCCGGGGGCAGCCAGCACCAGCCGCGCGCCGGTCATCAGCGGCCAGAAGAACTCCCACACCGACACGTCGAAACCGAACGGCGTCTTCTGCAGCACGGTGTCGTCGGGCGTCAGGCCATGCGCCTGCTGCATCCACGCGAGCCGGTTGTGCAGCRCGCGGTGGTGGTTCGCGGCGCCCTTGGGCCGGCCGGTCGAGCCGGAGGTGTAGATCACGTAGGCCAGGTGCTGGCCGTGCAGCACGACGGCGGGGTCGGTGTCGGGTCCGTCGATCGCAGCGCCATCGACTGCCAGCAGCGACAGCGACGGCCGGCCGCCGAAGCGCGCCGCCAGGTGCGGCTGCGTCAGCAGCAGCGCGATGCCGCTGTCGTCGAGCATGTAATGCAGCCGCTCGTCCGGATGCTCCGGGTCCAGCGGCACATAGGCACCGCCGGCCTTCAGGATCGCGAGCAGGCCGACGACCATCTCGAACGAACGCTCCATCGCGATCCCGACGCGGGAGTCGGGACCGACGCCCCGTGCGATCAGCGCATGCGCGAGCCRGTTGGCGCGGCGGTTCAGTTCGCCGTAGCGCAGAACCTGCTCGCCGAACGCCAGCACAACAGCCTGCGGTTGCGCCCGGGCCTGCCGCTCGAACAGCCGGTGCACCGGTGCGTCGTACGCATGCTGCTCGCCGTTGACGCCCCACTGCCGCAGCAGCGCCTGGTCTTCCGCGCCGAGCAACGCGACCTCGCCGACGCGCGCCTGCGGCTGCCCGACCAGTGCCCGCAGCAGCGCCACGTAGTGCGCGCCCAGCCGTTCGATGCGCTGCGGCTCGAACAACGCATCGGCATAGCGGAACGCGGCACGCACGCCGCCGTCATCGAGCTCCTGCGTCTCCAGCGTCAGCTCGAACGGCGCGGCACGCTCGGCCAGGTCGATGCGGCCGACCTGCAGCCCGGGCCAGCCGCCCGGCGAGCGCCCGCCCTGCCCGAGGTGGTTGAACATCACCTGGAACAGCGGCGTGACGCCCGGCACGCGCGGCGGGCGCAGCGCCTCCACGAGGTGATCGAACGGCAGGTCGGGGTGCGCCTGCGCGTCGATCGCGGCATCGCGCACCTGCTGCAGCAGCGCGATCAGCGGCTGGCGGCCGTCGACGCGTGCCTGCACCATCAGCGTGTTGATGAAGAAGCCGACGACGCGCGCCGTCTCGGGCCGCTGGCGGTTCGCGACCGGCACGCCGATGCGCACCAGCGGCTGGCCGGTGTGCCGGTGCAGCAGCGCGTGGAAGGCCGCGATCAGCCCCATGAAGAGCGTGGCGCCCTCCTTCGCGACGGAACGTTTCAGGCCGTCGACCAGGTCCGCCGGCAGGTCGACCAGGTGCTGCGCCGCACCGCTGCGGCCCGCGGCCTCGCGCGGCCGGTCGGTCGGCAGCGCGAGCACCGCCTGCGGATCGTCGATCTGCCGCCGCCAGTACGCGAGCTGCCGGGCGCCCTCGCCGTCTGCGAGCCAGCGCCGCTGCCAGGCCGCGAAATCCCCGTAGCGGATGGCAGGGGCCGGCAGCGCCGCGCTGCGGCCCTCGCAGGCCGCGGCATAGCGCTGCGCCAGCTCGTCGAGCATCAGCTCGACCGACCAGGCATCGGAGACGATGTGGTGCAGCATCAGCAGCAGCTCGTGCTCGCCGGGCGCACGCCGCAGCAGCGCACCGCGCAGCAGCGGGCCGCGGCGCAGGTCGAACGGCGTGCGGGCGATGCGCAGCGCCTCGTCATGACGACGTGCATCGCGCTGGTCGGCCGGCAGCAGCGACAGGTCGATCAGCGGGATCTCGATCGCCACGTCGTCGAGCACCACCTGCTCCAGCACACCGCCCTCGCCTTCGCGGAACACCGTGCGCAAGCCGTCGTGCTGCTGCACCAGCTCGCCGATCGCCCGCCGCAGCGCTGGCATGTCGAGCGCGCCCGACAGCCGCAGCCCGCCGCCGACGTGGTACGCGGTGCTGTCCGGATCGAGCTGCCACAGGAACCACTGGCCCTGCTGGGCCGGCGACATCGGCGCCACGGCGCCCTCGCTGCGCGTGATCGCGGCGTCCTGCGCCGCCTCCGCCTGCGGCGCCCGCTCGCGCACCGCCTGCGCCAGCGCGGCCACCGTCGGCAGCTTGAAGAACAGCGCCGGATGCAACTCGACGCCCTGCGCCTGCCGCACCCGCGACAGCAGCCGGATCGCGAGCAGCGAATCGCCGCCGAGCTCGAACAGGTTGTCGTGCACGCCGATCGGTGCAATGCCGAGCAGCTCGGTCCACAGCGCGGCCAGGCCTTCCTGCAGCGCGCCTTCGGGAGCGGCGAACGGCGTCGTCAGCACCGGGCGCGGATGGCCGCTGCGCGCCGGTGCCAAAGCCTTGGCCGACGCCGCGATCACATCCAGCATCCCGCCATCCAGCGGCCCGAAGCGCTGCGCGAGCGGCGTGATCGACACCACCGTCTGCGGCAGGTCCGGCCCGTTGACGATGCGCTCGAATGCGGCCACGCCGCTGCGCTCGTCGAGGCCGATGCCGTCGGGCAGGTCCATGTCGACCGCGATGCCGACATCGCGCCACGCATCCCAGTTGACCGAGAACAGCGGTGGCCCGTCGGTGCGGCGCGACGCGACCGCCAGCGCATCGAGGTAGGCGTTGGCGCCGGCGTAGTCGCTGCGGCCCAGGCCGCCGATCAGGCTGGCGACCGACGAGCAGAACAGCACGTAGTCGAGCGGTTCGTCGCGCAGCACTTCCAGCAGCGTTTGCGTGCCGTGCAGCTTGGGCTCGAACGCGGCCTCGACCTGCGCGCGGCTGCGCTGCGCGATCATCCCGCGGCCCGGGTGCACGACGGCATGCACGACGCCCTGCACCGGCCCGAAGCGCCGGTGCACCTGCGCGAGCGCAGCGCGCAGTTGCGCCGCGTCATTGACATCGGCGGCGACCGTCATCACCTCGGCACCGGTGGCTTCGAGCGCGACCAGCTGCTGCAGCTTGCGGCGCAGCGCGAGCGGCTGCTGCGGGTCATTGGCCAGCCGGGCCCAGTCGGCACGCGCCGGCAATTCGGTGCGGCCCAGCAGCACCAGCCGGGCCTGCCACGCGCTCGCGAGGTGGCGCGCCAGCGCGAGGCCGACGCCGCCGAGCCCGCC
>NZ_JBFUGN010000665.1:0-4896 GCF_056402895.1 Rhizobacter sp. P3_B12
GCCGATCGGTGGGCGACCGACGCGGCCGCTGCGCGGATAGTGCGGCTCGATCAAGCCGCACAGCGCCGACCACGGCACCACGCGCTCCATCTCGCCCAGGAACTTCTCGCGCCTCGTCTGGCGCTTCTTGCCCGCGTACTCCAGGCTCGCAAAGCTCGTCTGTTTCATGCAACCATCCTCGCTGTCCACGCCTCGTTCGGCCATCGAGATCTGCCCGAATAAATCAGCGGTTCCCTAAAGCGATGGTGGAAACGTTACAGCCCGATTGCGGCGTGGGCGGCGCAGCGCGGGCTCGATAGACTCTCGCAACGTGAATCAGACGCTCGAACGATGTGATGGACGATATTAACGCCCAGGGACTATCCGATGCAAAAAAAAAGCGCCTTCTTGTGCTTGCATTGGACCGCTCGGTCGCGCCTGGCAGCACACTGCCAGCACTGAAATTCCGAGTCGAGCATCACTCGGACATCTCGTCTCTCGACGAACTCGAACGAGAAGGCATGCTGAAGCGCGACGGTGGCAACTACATCGTGTCCGCTGCAGCACTACCTCAGGTAGGCTCCCCAAAGGCAATCCTTTTGCTCGGGCAGATCGAGCTGCTCTATGGCGCCCTGCGTCGTCGCTACTTTCGTGATCAAGACCGCCAGGTGCCCGTGGTGTCATTGGCCGATGAAGTCGGAATGTCTCGAGCAATCGTCGACGAGGCCCTTCAACGGATGCGGGACGTTTCGATCTGGTGCGCGGGCGGCAGCACCGACCTGCGCTTGGTGGATGCGTTCGTGACGCCGGCGGAGGCGATTCTCCAGTACGAGACGTACGGCGCGCTCCTTGAACAAGTCCGGAGGTGGAGTAACCCACCGGTAGTGTCGCCGCTGCAAGCTTTACTCATCGATCAGCAGGAGAGGGAGTCTTCTGGCCCAATAGTCGCGCTTGACGTAGAACGCGAGCTTTCGCCGAGCCAAGCAAAGGGTCTCTTCGCAGCACTCGAAGGGCTGGAAGCCTTGCGCATCAAGCCGAACGACTACCTAGACGACCCAGAGCCGCGCGCCTTCATCGACAACGTCCTGACAGGCATGCTGAAGACGCTGAAGGCCTACTGCGACTCCATCGGATGGCCTCGGCTTGCAAAGCAATTGGCGGATCTGATCCCGCAGCGGGGAGGCGCGCTGGAGGACATCGATCTCATTCAGGGTTTTATCGTGCCAGAGGTTCGCCGGCTTGCTATTGTGCGTATCCCGGAACCGACACCGCAGGTGCAAGTGCCGGCGCCGGTGACAATGTCTACGACTACGAACTCACCTGCTGATTTTCTTGCTGCATGGCCAGCCGTGCGCGCATGCCTCCAAGAGTTGATCTTCTACGACATCAAGGAAGTCACTGGCTTGGGTGGCCTCGACGTCACGACACTCGCTCACCTTGATCAGAAGCAGCAAGGGGGCGCCTCGAAAGGTCAGCTCATGACCGCGGTGGACCGGCAGTACGCCAAGATGCTACCGAGCGCTCGAGAGAAGTTCCTGACTATCATCATCGAAGAGGTCCTGCGTCGTAGGCCTCAATCTCAAGAGAAATTGTCGGAGTACCTGGATCGGCTGGGGTGGTCGTTTGTCGATCAGACGCTCGTTCCCATCCAGGTGCTGAGCCCTCAAACGCTCGATGACACGCCCGGGGAGTGTCGGAAGGACCTCTTGAAGGCAGCGCAGCGATTCAGAGACGGTGATCTGTCCGGCGCGATCTCTGCAGCATGTGGAGCCGTGGACTCGGCGACCGCGATGGTCTACAGGCAGATGAGTCTCGGCGATCCCGCCGACGCCTCATTCCAGGAGGCGTGCAAGAAGGCGGCACAGGCAAAGGGCGTACTGACCACTCTCGACGAGCAGCTCAAAGAACTCGGTTGGCCGCAGTCCGAGATCGTGCCGTTCCACAAGAACCTCGAGGGTGCATTGAATCAAGGGGCCTACGTGATGCAGACGCTGCGTTCCAAGATGGGGGATGTGCACGGTTCCAAGCCCATCCTTCGATCAGTAGTCTTCGACTGCCTGCGGTGGGCAGAGCTAATTGTTGGATCGCTGGTGGCCAGAGAACTCGGCTGACTTGGTCTAGTGTGGTGCGTCGTTCCGTTCTTACTTGTCCTTGCCCAAGTGCCGCTGAAGTTCCTGGACCTTTCCAACGTCCGCATCGAGGCGGCCAGCGGACGGTGGCAGGCTTCCGAGTGATAGACCGCAACCGCTGGCATAGCAGACCTTGGCCTTGGGCAGGGCGCTTGTCGACTTCACAGCGGCCCGCTGGCGCTAAGCATCAAATCGAGGCGAGAATGGCCCATTCCGATACTTCGTTGGAAACATATTCATGAAGACCTATGCATCGCTAAAGGCTCAGATTGTCAAGTTGGAACGGGAGGCCGAGAAACTGCGGAAAGCGGAAGTGGCCGGCGTTATATCAAGAATCAAGGAAGCCATTGCCGCCTACGGATTGACGCATGAGGATCTGGGTCTGGCGCGGAGCCTCGAAAGACGGGCGGCCGTCAAGGGTCGACGCGAGGCCAAGATCACTGTCGGAGCGCCCAAATACAGGGATCCGAAGTCTGGCAAGACATGGACTGGGCGAGGCAAGCCTCCGAATTGGATTGTTGGTGTGAAGAACCGCAACCGGTTCCTGATCGATGCTTCGGGATCTCCGTCGAGTGTTGAGTCTTCCAACGAACCAACGAAGCGCAAGCGACGCGTTTCTCGAAAGGCGTCAACGCCAGCCGCTCAGTCCGCCGCAGTACAGATTGAGGGTGGCGTGGGCACGCAGTAGAAGTGGCGACCTGGCACGCAGCGCGTCGAGCGCTCATCCGGAGCATTTGCCTTCGGTGCCGACCAGTTAGCAAATCTGCACAGTGCAGTCGATCTCTACGCCGAGCGCGTGATTGGCAGCGACACGCGCTGAACGACGATGAGTAGTCGTAAGCGGTCGATCAACCACGCCCTTGTGCGAAGCGAGCGGGATGTGTCAGGTCAACCGGCGACTGAAGCGCGAGGTGCGGCAGGAGGCCTGAGCAAGCAGGCGATGCGCAACGAGAGCCATACGAGGGCCGCCGCTATAGGCTAGCCAAGTACCCGCAGGTACCGCAGGTTCATCCTCAGGTTGTGCCCGGCGCCGCACAGGACGGCGTGCATCGCGTCACTGAGTTCGCCGTGCAGCCAGTTTGCCGCCGAACGCACTGCCTCTCTTCGCCCAGTGCGTCGCGTTGCGCGCATGACGGTGGATGTCGACGGCCTGTTCCACCGCGTCGTAGTCCACGCCAGCCGGCCGGATCGGCCGTGCGACGAGCTCGAGGTGGAATCGCCGAACACGAGGAGCCTCATTCTGATGCCCCCAGTTGTCGCCGACGTACATCGTCGATCTCGCCCGGCACGACAACCTCCCATCGGCCGTCGGGCCACAGCGCCGAGACGCCGCGCAGTCCTACCCCAGTATCCAGAGCTGTCCTGGTTGTCGTGATGATGTCCGTGGACCGCGTATCGCGCACCGAGAAAGTCTGCCAGCTCGTCGATGGCTCGGAAGCCCGTTCCCTTGCCGCTGAAGTCGCAGTGGTAGGAAGGTGCCTCGTGCGTCACCAGAATGTCCGCCTGCATTTCTGCCAAGGCGTCGTACTCCTCTTCGAAGATGCTGGCCCAGTGCTTGTGGTGCACCTGAGGAGCCGCGGCATTGTACGGATTGAAACGGTACTGTCGCGGGGTCACGCGCTCGAGATCCAGTCGAGAGTAGTACGTTGATCGGCCTCCGTTCTTGTCTCCGACCATCGGGTACCACACATCGCCCCTGAACACGCCGGCGAGGCCGGCCAAGCGTAGGCCTCCTTTCAGCGTAACCACGCGTCCGTGTACGTTGTGCGGCTCCGTGTTCCGGTTCCAGACGCGGCGGGCTAACACCTGGCTGTCGGCATCGTGGTTGCCTGCAACGAAGTACCACTCGATGCCGTCCTGTTGCAGCGAAGCCATCACCTCTTCAAGAGGGCAGGAAGGCTCCATGTCCCCGAGAAGAACGACGTTCGACGCACGGGTGCGACGCGCGCTCTCGAGGATTTGATGAAATCGGGAATGCGGATCCCCGCAGAACAGGATGGGGCGTGAAATGGGCGGCATCTACATGCAGATCCGGGCGACGAGGCGTCGCTCACCAACGATCGGCGCTTCATCACTCGGAAACGTGCCGTAGAACTGGGCTCCGTATGCGTCCTCCAGGATCACAACCTGTTCGTCCGATGAGGCGTTGAGCGCAGTCCATACGCTTCGAATGTCACGAACCGCCCAACCGTTGCCATCCGGCTGCGGCACGACTTGCTGCAAGGAGGCAACCGCCTGCTGTGTCGGCGGCGACGTCTGGGTAGCTTGCGTCAACGCCTGCGGGGTGATCAACTCAATGAGGTCGTTGTCCCAGCTGCAGCAAACGGAACGCAAGCAGCTGTTCTCACCCTCGCGGATCAGGTACGTGACGATGAACCAAGGTAGCTGAAGCGAGAGTTCGACTGTCCGGTAGTAGCTGGACCCGGGCGAGCGAAGGAGCGGAGGGACGGGAAATTCGAACGATTTGTGGCAGACAAACATCGGCTGAAGAGCGCTGCCGGACTCGGTCCAGCAGCTGAGTTTTTTATAACCAGAAGTATCTGCAGTCGCTCGAGATCTGGCGAGCTCGTTGCCCTTTGTGCTACCGCGCAGCCTGTGGTTAGATTCCCTTTCCGAATACGYGACGGGTACGGCTAGTCTGGCTGGCTAAGGGTCGCCATGTTCAAGTCTCTAAACAGCCGTCATCAGCAAATCTTCCTGGAGCTTCTGCGGAGCAACCGCGAGTCCGTCAAGCTGCGCCAAGCCGACCTGGCGCAGCGGCTTGGCCGCGGCCAAGCCACGGTTAGCA
>NZ_JBFUGN010000666.1:0-3452 GCF_056402895.1 Rhizobacter sp. P3_B12
CGCCGAGACACCGCCCATCGTCGGGTCGGTCAGCACGCTGATGTAGGGCAGCTTCGCCTTGGCCAGCAGCGTCAGCGACGCATTGGTCTTGGCCATCTGCATCAGGCTCAGCAGGCCTTCCTGCATGCGCGCGCCACCGGTGGCCGCGAAGCTGACGAACGGCACCTTCTGCTCGACCGCGGCCTCGACGCCGCGCACGAAGCGCTCGCCGACCACCGAGCCCATCGAGCCGCCCATGAAGTCGAACTCGAAGCAGGCGGCCACCAGCGGAATGCTGAGCACCGCACCGCCCATCACCACCAGCGCATCGGTCTCGCCGGTGCTCTCCAGCGACTCCTTCAGCCGCTCCGGGTAGCGCTTGCTGTCCTTGAACTTCAGCGCGTCGACCGGCAGCACCTCCTGGCCGATCTCGTAGCGGCCTTCGCCGTCGAGGAAGGCATCGAGCCGCGCGCGGGCGCGGATGCGGTGGTGGTGGCTGCACTTCGGGCAGACGTTGATGTTCTGCTCGAGGTCGCTCTTGTAGAGCACGGTGTCGCACGACGGGCACTTGATCCACAGGCCTTCGGGCACCGTGCGGCGCTCGCTCGGGTCTGTCTGCTGCATCTTCGGCGGAAGCAGTTTCTCGAGCCAACTCATGCGGGAGCTCCTTTCAGGGTATCGAGGGCGGCACGGATCTCGGCGATGAACGCCGCGGCCGCGGGGACGACATTGTCGCGCGTCTGGGTTTCAAGCAATTGCACGATGCGGGATCCGATGACGACCGCATCCGACACCCTGGCGACCGCGATGGCCGTCTGCGCGTCGCGGATGCCGAAGCCTACACCCACCGGCACCTGCACGTGGGCCTGGATCCGCGGCACCATCTTGGCCACCGCGTCGGTGTCGAGGTGGCCGGCGCCGGTCACGCCCTTCAGCGACACGTAGTAGACGTAGCCGGTCGCGATGCGGCCGACGTCTTTCATGCGCTGTTCGGTGGAGGTGGGCGCGAGCAGGAAGATCGGGTCGAGCTGCTTCGCCTTCAGCCGGGCGGCGAAGGCCTCGCATTCCTCGGGCGGGTAGTCGACGACCAGCACGCCGTCGACGCCGGCCTCGGCGGCATCGCGCACGAACGCACTCTCGCCGGCATCCGCGCCATGCAGCTGGTCATAGCGCTCGATCGGGTTCGCGTAGCCCATCAGCACCAGCGGCGTCGTCGTGTTGCGGGCCCGGAAGCCGCGCACGTAGTCGAGCACCTGCACCATGCCGATCTTCTTCGCGAGCGCCCGCTCGGCGGCCTTCTGGATCACCGGGCCGTCGGCCATCGGGTCGGAGAACGGCACGCCGAGCTCGATCACGTCGGCGCCGGCCTCGGCCATCGCGAGCATCAGCTCGACGGTGGCATCCGGGTACGGGTCGCCGGCGGTGATGTACGGGATCAGCGCCTTGCGGCCTTCCTTCTTCAGCGCATGGAAGCGGGTGGCGATGCGGCTCATTGCGCCCCCTTCACCGTCTGGCCCGCCTGCGAGGGCTGGGCGTAGACCTTGTCGCCCGACAGGTCGGCGACGGTGCCGATGTCCTTGTCGCCGCGGCCGGACAGGTTGACGAGCAGGTGCTGGTCGGGGCGCATCGTCGGCGCGAGCTTCATCGCGTGCGCGACCGCATGCGACGACTCCAGCGCCGGGATGATGCCCTCGGTGCGGCACAGGTAGTGGAAGGCCTTCAGCGCCTCGTCGTCGGTGATGCCGACGTACTCGGCGCGGCCGGTGTCCTTCAGGTAGGCGTGCTCCGGACCGACGCCCGGGTAGTCGAGCCCGGCGGAGATCGAGTGCGTCTCGATGATCTGGCCGTTCTCGTCCTGCAGCAGGTAGGTGCGGTTGCCGTGCAGCACGCCGGGCGAACCGGCGCTGAGGCTCGCGGCATGCTTGCCGGTGTCGAGCCCCTGCCCGGCCGCCTCGACGCCGATCAGCCGCGTGCCGGCATGCTCGATGTACGGATAGAAGATCCCCATCGCGTTGCTGCCGCCGCCCACGCTGGCGATCACCGCGTCGGGCTGGCGGCCGGCGAGCTCGGGCATCTGCACCAGGCACTCGTCGCCGATCACGCGCTGGAAGTCGCGCACCATCGCCGGGTACGGGTGCGGGCCGGCCACCGTGCCGATGATGTAGAAGGTGTTCTCGACGTTGGTCACCCAGTCGCGCAGCGCCTCGTTCAGCGCGTCCTTCAGCGTCTTGGAGCCGCTCTCCACCGGCACGACGGTCGCGCCGAGCAGCTTCATGCGGTAGACGTTGGGCGACTGGCGCTTCACGTCCTCGCTGCCCATGTAGACGACGCACTCCATGCCGTAGCGCGCACAGATCGTCGCGGTGGCCACGCCGTGCTGGCCGGCACCGGTCTCGGCGATCACGCGCGGCTTGCCCATGCGGCGCGCGAGCAGCGCCTGGCCGATCGTGTTGTTGATCTTGTGCGCGCCGGTGTGGTTCAGGTCCTCGCGCTTCAGGTAGATCTGCGCGCCGCCCAGTTCGCGGCTCATGCGCGCGGCGTGGTAGACCGGGCTGGGCCGGCCCACGAAGTGCTTCAGTTCGCTCTCGTATTCGGCCTGGAAGGCCGGGTCGCGCTGCGCCTCGGCATAGGCCGCCTTCAGTTCATCGAGCGCGTGGATCAGGGTCTCGGCGACGAAGGTGCCGCCATAAGGCCCGAAATGCCCGCTGGCATCGGGCTGCTGGTATTTCGACATGGATTGACTCGCTTCAGGTGGGAGTGGCAGCGATGCGGGCGTCGGCTTCGCGCACGGCATCGCAGAAACGGCGGATGGCCCAGGCATCCTTGATGCCCTTGGCGCTTTCAACGCCGGAACTCACGTCAACGGCCCAGGGCCGCACCCGAAGAATTCCTTCGATCACATTTCCGGCATGCAACCCACCAGACAAAACGACTGGAGAGCGCACGTTTCGAGGAATGAGTGACCAATCAAAGACCTTTCCGCCTCCACCATACCCGTCGACATGAGCGTCGAGCAGCAGCCCCTGGGCGTGCGGGTACTGAGCGGCGAAGTCTAGCAAATCGAAATCCCCCGACATGCGTGCGGCCCGCAGGAACGGGCGGCCGGCGGCGGCGCACTCGGCCGGCGTCTCGTCGCCATGGAATTGCAGCAGCAGGCTGGGGATCGTGGCGGTCGCGCGCTCGATCAGCGACGGCGCGGCATTGACGCACAGCACCACCGGCGTGACGAACGGCGGCAGGCGCTGCGCCAGTTCGGCCGCGCGCTCGACGCTCACATGCCGCGGGCTGCGCTCGTACAGCACGAAGCCGATCGCATCGGCGCCGGCCGCGACGGCCGCATCGACATCGGCCTCGCGCGTCAGGCCGCAGATCTTGATTCGGGTGCGCACGCTCATGCTTCGAGGCTCGCGCCGCCGGGGAGCCAGTCCATCGGCGGCGTGTGCGGGGGAATTTCGAAGCGCGCATCGTAGTAC
>NZ_JBFUGN010000667.1:0-6518 GCF_056402895.1 Rhizobacter sp. P3_B12
CTTGCAACCTGCTGGCCTGATCGTTCTTGCGAATCGGCGGGAGCAAGCGGGAAACCCCGGGGTTTCCCGGGCGTGATACCCCCGATCAATGGGCTTTCTCCTTCCCTGGGCAAGCGGGGCAAGCGCTATCATCGGGCCATGCCCATCGAAAACACCAGCGTCACGCTCGAAGAGGTGGCGCGCCTGGCCGGGGTTTCCACGAGCACGGTGTCGCGCTACCTGAGCGGCACCCACGTGGTCGCCGAGGAGAAGGCGACGGCCATCGAGAGCAGCATCAAGCGCCTGAACTACCGGCCCAACCTGGTCGCGCGCGGGCTCGCCAAGGGCCGCACGATGACCGTCGGCGTCCTGACGCAGGAGATCTCCAGCTCGTTCTTCAACGAGGCCATGCGCGGCGTCGAGGATGGGCTGGCCAGCCACCACTACGAGGCCATCTTCGTGAGCGGCCACTGGAACAAGGTCGAGGAAGAACAGCGGCTGATGTCGCTGATGGGCCGCCGGGTCGACGGCGTGATCCTGCTGGTGGCCGAGCTGGACGACGAGTTGCTGGATCGCCATGCGCAAGGCGTTCCCACGGTGCTGCTCGGGCGGCAGTCGGCGTCGATGCGGGTGCATTCGCTGTGCTTCGACCACTACGCCGGCGCCTGCGAGGCGGTGCGCCACCTGCTCGAACTCGGCCATCGCAGCATCGCCTTCATCGCCGGCCCGCCGGGGCGCCAGGATGCCGACGAGCGCTTGCGCGGGTACCGCGACACGCTGGTCGCGGCCGGGCTGCCCTTCGACGAGCGGCTGGTGGCGCCGGGCGGCTATGTGGAGACCGGGGGCGTGACGGCGATGAACATGCTGCTCGATCGCGGCCTGCCGTTCAGCGCGGTGTTTGCCGCCAACGACGACTCCGCCTATGGCGCGATGCTCTCGCTGTACAGGCGCGGGCGGCGCGTGCCGGACGACATGTCCATCGTCGGCTATGACGACCTGTCCCATTCCTCCTTCTCGCTGCCTCCCCTGACCTCGGTGAGGCAGCCGCTGCGCGACCTCGGCCGGGAGGCCGCGGGGGCCGTCGTCGCGCTCATCGATGGCCGCAAGCCACCGCGCGCGACGATGGCGAAGCTGGAGTTGATCGTCCGCGAATCGACCAAGGCGGTCCCCGTCACACGCTGACACGGTGCGCCCCATTCGGGTGCACGACCCACCGCGAAACCGCAAGATCGGCTAGGTCGTTCAGGGTTCCCCCCCGGGCCGGTGCCGGCGCACAGTTCCTACACTGCCGTGCAAGCGCTTGCATGAGCATTGTCACGGACACGGCAGGCGCGTCGTCGRACCACCCCAGAGGAGATGAAGTGAAATTCGCAACCAGGCTCAGTCTCGCCACGCTGCTGGCATCGGCCACGGGCCTTGCCACGGCCCAGACGGTGCTCACCGTCGCATCGTTCAAGGATCTCGACCGTTCGGTGCAGGCGGCGATCCCGCTGTACAAGAAGATCCACCCCGAGGTCGAGATCAAGCTGGTCGCGCTCGGCTACGGCGACCACCACAACGCGATGACGACGGCGCTGGCCACCGGGGCGAACCTGCCTGACGTGATGGGCATCGAGATCGGCTTCGTCGCCAAGTTCGCCGAAGGTGGCGGCGTGGAAGACCTGTCCAAGCCGCCCTACAACGCGCTGCAATACAAGGACAGGTTCTTCAGGTTCACGGTGGCGCAGGCCACCAGCCGCGGCGGCATCTTCGCCGCAATGCCGGCCGACATCGGCCCGGGTGCGCTGTTCTATCGCAAGGACCTGATGGACAAGGCCGGCGTCACCGAGCCCCAGCTCACCCAGTCGTGGGCCTCGTTCATCGAGGCCGGCAAGGCGCTCAAGGCGAAGACCGGCGCCTACCTGATCCCGCATGCCGCGGCGATCAAGGACATCATGATCCGCTCGGGCCTGAAGGACGGCGAAGGCATCTACTTCGACAGCAAGGGCAGGATCCTGGTCGATTCGCCGCGCTTCGTGGAAGCCTTCGAGACCGCCAAGCTGGCGCGTGCGGCCGGCATCGACGCGAAGGTCGGCGCCTGGAGCAACGAGTGGAGCGAAGGCTTCAAGCGCGGCACCATCGCCTCGGAGATGATGGGCTCCTGGCTCGCCGGCCACCTGAAGAACTGGATCGCGCCGGACTCCAAGGGCAACTGGCGCTCGGCCGGCCTTCCCGGCGGCGTGAGCGCGTCGTATGGCGGCAGCTTCTACGCGATCCCGAAGGGCGCGAAGAACAAGGAACTCGCCTGGGACTTCGTGAAGTTCATGACGACCAGCAAGGAGGTGCAGATCGCCGCCTTCCGCGAACTCGATGCCTTCCCGGCACTCGTCGAGGCCACCACCGACCCGTTCGTCGACCAGCCGATGGACTTCCTCGGCGGCCAGAAGGCACGCCAGGCCTGGCGGGCCACCGCGGCGAAGATTCCCGCCACCGAAGTGGACAAGCTCGACCCGGTGGCCGCCGAAGTCGTGAGCGCCGAGTTCGACAAGGTGCTGGAGCAGGACAAGGACGTGAAGACGGCGCTGGCCGATGCGAAGAAGGCGATCGAACGCCGCGTTCGCCGCTGATCCCCCGAGCCCGGAAGTCCTCCCATGTCCGCAGTCCCCGCCCCGCACGGAACGCCGGTGAAGAAGACGAAGCGGCGCCGGCTCAAGCCGTGGCGCTTCATGCCCTATGTGTTCGTCGCGCCGTTCTTCATCCTCTTCCTGACGTTCGGCCTGTTTCCGCTGCTGTTCTCCGCGTATGCGTCGTTCTTTCGCTGGGAGCTGACGGCGGGCCTGGGGAGCATGAAGTGGGAGGGCCTCGGCAACTACGCCTTCGTCCTGCAGTTCGATGACCTGCCCTGGTCGCAATTCTTCTCGGGGCGGTTCTGGTCGGAGCTGTACGCGCGCGACTTCTGGCGCGCGATGTACAACACCTTCTGGCTGGGCATCGTCTCCGGCCTGCCGCAGCACCTGATCGCGGTGCCGCTCGCGTTCTTCATCCACACGAAGTTCCGCCGCGCGCGCAACCCGGTGATCGCGATGTACTTCCTGCCGTACATCACCAACACCGTGGCGATCACGCTGGTGTTCTCGTCGCTGTTCTCGCGCGACTTCGGCGTCATCAACCAGGTGCTCACCGGCCTGGGCCGGCTGGAGATGTTCGGCCTGCATCCGCTCGCCTGGCTGTTTCCGGTGCAGAACGTCGACTGGGGGCGGCCGGAGTACACGCGGCCCATCGTGTCCTTCATCGTCTGGTGGCGCTTCGTCGGCTGGAACACCGTGCTCTACCTGTCGGCGCTGCAGACCATCCCGAAGGACCTGTACGAAGCCGCGACCATCGACGGTGCCGGGCTGTGGCAGCAGTTCCGCTACATCACGGTGCCATTGCTGCGCCCGATGATGCTGCTGGCCGTCACGCTGACCATCATCGGCAACCTGCAGCTCAACAACCGCACCCTCGGGCGCAAGGATTGACCGGCCATGACCGCATCTCAACTCACCGCCCCGGCCATCGCCAGGGCCCCCGCCTCGGGCAGCCGGCGCGCACGGCTGCTGCGCAARCTCAGGCCCTCCGGGTGGCTGCCCTACGCCATCGTGATGATGGGGGCGCTCATCATGCTGGCGCCGTTCTACTTCATGTTCGTCTTCGCGACGCACACCAACAGCGACATCCTCTCGATGCCGCCGCCGCTGTGGTTCGGCTCGGCGCTGGTCGACAACATCCACCAGCTGGTCGCGCTGCGCCCGCACTTCTGGCACAGCCTGGGCTTGTCGCTGTGGGTCGCCGTGGCGGCCACCGCGCTCAACCTGTTCCTGTGTTCGCTGGGCGGCTATGCCTTCGCGATGTACGAGTTCCCGGGGCGCGACACGCTGTTCGCCGGCCTGATGGCGACGATGCTGCTGCCGGCCTTCGTCGGCATGATCCCGTTCGTGCTGCTGATGAAGGAGATGGACTGGCTCAACAGCACGCGCGCCCTCATCGTGCCCGGCGCCTGCTCGGCCTTCGGCGTGTTCATGATGCGCCAGTACATCGGCTCGGCGCTGCCGCGCGAGCTCGTCGAGGCGGCGCGCATGGACGGCTGCGGCGAGTTCGGCATCTACTGGCGCGTCGTCGTGCCGCTCATCGGGCCGGCCATGGRCACGCTGGGCCTCGTCACCTTCATCGGTTCGTACAACAACTTCGTCGGCGCGCTGCTCGTGATGAGCCAGCAGGAGATGTTCACCGCGCCGCTCGTGCTGCGCTCGCTGCAGGGCACCGGCCAGACGCCCTGGGGCGCCATCAGCGCAGGCTCGGCCATCACGGTGCTGCCGCTGCTGATCCTGTTCGCCGCCTCTTCACGCCGCCTCATCGAGGGCCTGTCCGCAGGCGCCGTCAAGGGATGAGGTGCATCACCTGCATCACTGCGAAGCAACACTGACATGACTCACCTGACCCTCCAGGGCATCGAGAAGCAATACGGCCAGGGCCCTCGCGTGCTGCACGGCATCGACCTGCATGTCCCCTCCGGCGAGTTCATGGTCTTCGTGGGGCCGTCGGGCTGCGGCAAGACCACGCTGCTGCGGTCCATCGCCGGTCTCGAGGACGTGAGCGCCGGGAAGATCTTCATCGGCGACGAAGAGTCGCAGGACCTGCCGCCGGTGGACCGCGGCGTCGCGATGGTGTTCCAGAACTACGCGCTGTACCCCCACATGACGGTGGCCGAGAACATCGGCTTCGCGCTCAAGTTCACCGGGCTCGACAAGACCGAGGCGCACAAGACGGTGATGCGTACCGCCGAGATGCTGCAGATCGTGCCGCTGCTCGAACGCAAGCCGAAGGAGCTGTCCGGCGGCCAGCGCCAGCGCGTGGCCATCGGCCGGGCCATCGTGCGGCATCCGAAGGTGTTCCTCTTCGACGAGCCCTTGTCCAACCTCGACGCCGCGCTGCGCGTGCAGCTGCGCATGGAGCTGGCCCGGCTGCACCGCGAACTCGGCACGACGATGATCTACGTGACGCACGACCAGGTGGAGGCGATGACGCTGGGCACGCGCATTGCGGTCTTCAATGCCGGGCGCATCGAGCAGGTCGGCAGCCCGCTCGAGCTGTATCACCAGCCGAAGACGCGCTTCGTCGCCGGCTTCCTCGGCTCGCCGAAGATGTGCTTCCTGTCCGGCATGGCGCACCAGGAGGCCTCCGGCCTGCGCCTGTCGATGGGCGACGCCGGCAGCGTCTTCCTGCCGGACCAGAGCCTGCCCGGCGCCGCGCGCGAACTCACGCTGGGCGTGCGCCCGGAGCACCTGCGCTTCGTGGCGGCGGGCGGCGGCTTGAAGGCCACGGTCGATCAGGTCGAGCACCTGGGCGACTGCGACATCGTCCATACGCGCCTGGCCGGCCATGCCGAGCCGGTGGCCATCAAGCTCGCGAGCGGCAGCCGCCCGCTGAGCGCCGGCGACGTGGTCTGGCTCCGGCCCGACTCGAGACACTGCCATCTGTTCGATGCGGAAGGGCGCGTGGTCGACGCGCGCTGAATCTTGGCCCCCACCGAGGAGTTGCCCGATGAACACGAACCTCCTGGTCGCCGACGCCGCTGCGCAGCTCCGGTTTGCGCAAGGCCCTCTGCCCGCGGGCGCCGGGCCGCTGAAGGCGCTCGTGCGCCCGCGTGAGCAACCCTCGCTGCGCAGCCACCACCTGCGGCGCATGGAGCAGGTGCTGGACCACGTCGAGACGCACCTGTCGAAGGACCTGAGCCTGGAGCGGCTGAGCGACTGCGCGGCGTTCTCGCCGTTCCACTTCCACCGGCTCTTCCTCGCCTGGACCGGCGAGACGGCGAAGGAGTTCGTGCGCCGCCGCCGCCTCGAGACGGCGGCCGGCCGGCTGCGCCACTGCCCGAACGAGAAGGTCACGGCCGTCTCGCTCAATTGCGGCTTCGCCTCGCCGGAAGCCTTCGCCCGTGCCTTCCGCGAGCACTTCGGCATGACGCCGTCCCGCTGGCGTGCGGGCGGGTGGATCGACTGGCGAAGGCCGGCCGACGACGGCCGGGCCGCCGCGAGCTGCCGTGTCGAACTCCGGCACTTCGAGGCGAAGGAATGCCTCTACATGCGCGAGCGCGGCGACTACGGCCACAGCTCGGAGGTCCTGCACACGCGCTTCGTGCCCTGGGTCGACAGCATGGGCTTGTCGGACCGGCCGATGCTGTCCATCGGCCTCGACGACCCGGCCATCACGCTCGCAGCGCATTGCCGCATGGACGCCTGCGTCGAGCTGCCCGCCGGCTGGCAGGACCCCGGCCTGCGGGCCATGCGCAAGAGCCTGCCGGCGCACTGGGCGGCCTGCCTGCGCTACGAAGGCCCGTCGAGCGAGATCGGGCGCGGCTGGAACACCTTGCTCACCGAGTGGCTGCCGGCATCCCCTTTCGAACTCGCGGAAGGACATTTCATCCAGCGCTGCGAACCCGGCTCGCCGCCGCCCGGTTCGCCGTTCGTGCGCTGCGAGCTGTGCATGCCGGTCAGCGCGGCATGAAGCGCGCAGCGTGGTAC
>NZ_JBFUGN010000668.1:0-3442 GCF_056402895.1 Rhizobacter sp. P3_B12
GTCGTCGTCCACCACCAGCACGCGCGCGGCAGGCAGCTGCCCGTCCAGGCCGACCGCCGCCAGCGCGGCCAGCAGGTCGTCCTTCGAGACCGGTTTGGTCAGCACTTGCGATGCGCCGAGCGCGAAGCCGCGCCGCGCCTCGGCGGTGATCGACACGATGACGACCGGGATGTGCTGCGTCTGCACCTGCTCCTTCAGCTGCGACAGCAGGTCCCAGCCGTCGCGGCCGGGCAGGATGATGTCGAGCAACAGCGCGGCCGGCAGCAGCTGCGCGGCCCGTGCCAGGCCGTCCTCGGCACTGCGCGCGACCTCGACGCGGTAGCCGTTGGATTCCAGTTGCGCGCGCACCAGCGTCGCGGTGCGCGGGTCGTCCTCGACGACGAGGATCAGCGGTGCGTCGGGCCCGGCTTCGCGCGGCGTGCCATTGGCTGAGGGCAGCCCGGCCGGCAGCTCGTCGCGCGGCGCCTGCTGYGCTTCCTCGCCGGCCGGCCGCCACGGCAGCCAGACCGCGAAGGTCGTGCCGGCGTTCGGCGTGCTGCGCAGCATCAGCCCGCCGCCATGCAGTTCGACCAGCCGCTTGACCATCATCAGCCCGAGGCCGGTGCCCTCGTACTCGCGCGACAGCGACGAATCGATCTGCACGAAGGGCTGGAACAGCCGCAGGATGCCGTCGGGCGCGATGCCGATGCCGGAGTCCTCGACGCGGATCTCCAGGAACGACGGCAGCGTGCGCTCGGTCGGCCGGAACATCCGCGTGTCCTGCGCCTCGAGCACGCCGTCGACATCGGCGCGCGCCACCCGCTTCATCGACAGCGTGACCACGCCGCCCTCGGGCGTGAACTTGATCGCGTTGGACAGCAGGTTGAAGACGATCTGCTTCGACTTGCGCAGGTCCAGCTGCAGGCTGCCCATGTCGGGCGCGCACACCGCGTTCAGACGCAGCCGCTGCGTGGCCGCCTTCTCGCGCATCAGCGAGACCGCGCTCGTCATGATGTGCGACGGCTCGGCCGCGCCCAGCTCGAGCGGCATGTGGCCCGACTCGACCTTCGACAGGTCGAGGATGTCGTTGATCAGGCTCAGCAGGTGCCTGCCGCTGACGTGGATGTCGTTCGTGTACTCCAGCTGCTCGGCGTTCATGTCGCCGGCCAGGCCGTCCTTCATCAGGCCCGAGAAGCCGATCACCGCGTTCAGCGGCGTGCGCAGCTCGTGCGACATGTTGGCGAGGAACTCGCTCTTCATGCGGTTGGCCTTTTCCAGCTCGGCGTTCTTGAGCTGGATGTCCTCGCCGCGCACGCGCAGCTGCTCGGCCAGCAGGTTCAGCTCCTGCAGCTGGCCGAGGTTGTGCAGCGCCACCGCGAACTGCGCGCACAGGCGCTCGATGAAGCCGCGGTCGCGCGCCGACAGCGGTGCCGAGGCGGCCAGCGCCAGCACGCCGATCAGCCGCCCCTGGTAGCTGACCGGGCAGATCAGCAGCGCGGCGGGGTGCAGCGTGGCCAGGCCGGTCTCGATGCGCAGGCCGCTTTCCGCATCGAAGCGGTCGAAGTAGGCCGGCTGGCCGCTGCGCGCCACCGCGCCGACCGGGCCGTCGTCGATGCGCAGCACGCCCTTCAGGTCGGCCGGCGCCTGGTGCCGCGCCACCGCGCGCAGCACGCCGCCCCATTCCTCGTGTTCGTAGAACACCGCCACCGGGAACAGCGGGTTCTCGCCGATCAGCGCCAGCGTCTCGGCCAGCACCAGCTCGCGCGTGGATTGCGCGTTGTAGAGCGTCAGCGCGCGGGCATGCAGCGCGTCGTAGCGCCGCTCCTCGGCCACGGCCTGCTCGGCTTGCTGGCGCGCCGCCCAGTCGCGCCGCAGCCGCCACGCGATCACGCCCAGCAACAGCACGAGCGTGGCCAGGAACGCGACGAAGGTGGTGACGGTCGACTGCGAGCGCTGGTCCTCGACGCCCTCGCGCTCGGACAGCAGGCGCCGCTCCTCGGTGTTGATCTGGTCCAGCAGCGCGCGGATGCGCTCCAGCCGCCGCACGCCCCGGCTGAGGCGTTCGTCGAGTGCCTGCGGCGACTCGTTCGGCACCTGCACCTCGTTCTCGTGGAAGGTCTGCACGCGCGCCGCGACCTCGCCGCGCAGCTCCGACATGCGCACCTGCTGCCGCGGGTTGTCGGCGGTGAGCCACGCGAACTGGCGCAGGCCGGTGTCGATGACGGCGAGCGTGGCGTCGCGCTCCTCGATGTAGACCGGGTTGCGGGTCGCGAGGAAGGCCCGCTGGGCCGCCTCGGCGCGGTAGATGTCCGACTGGATGTCGGATGTCACGCTGATCACCTGGTGCGTGTGGCCCACGAAGGCCGACGCCTCGAGCGTCTGGCGTGCGAAGTTCCACCCGATGCCTGCCAGCGTGAGGATGGCCGCCACAGCGACGACAAAGCCCGCGGTCGCGAGCTGCTGAACCGACAAACGCGTCATCCGTTCTCCGATGCGCGCCTTCTCGACTGCCTCCAGGACTGCAGAGGTCAACGGACGGCGTCTGTTGGACCATCGTGACCAAACCGCCGACGGACGCGGCGGAGAGCGAACCTGCTGTGTATCACAGGTTGCGGCTTCCCATCGCGTTGACGGGCCTAGCGGCGCAGCATCGTCGCGAGCAGCAGCAGGCCGATCAGCACCGGCTGGTGGACCATGTAGAAGCTCAGCGACCAGCGCCCGAGCACCGCGAACGGATGCAGCGCCTTCGGCAGCGCGCCGGTGACCCAGTCGCGGCGGTTCGCGAGCACCCATTGCCCGGCGGCCAGGCCCCACCACATCACGCCGATCCACGGCAGCAGCGGCACGTAGTCCTCGGTCACCGGCTTGTGCGTGATCAGGCCGATCCAGTTCGTCAGCCGGGTGTCGAACCACGGGTGCTGCACCAGCCGCGGCAGCGCGATCGCGATGGCGCCCATCAGCCACAGCCAGCGCCCCGCATTCGCGGTGACGCGCGTGATGACCAGCATCACCGCGATGCCGTGCAGCACGCCGAAGTAGATGAAGCTGCGCGGGAACATCAGGTACGAGCCCGCGCTCACCAGCAGCGCGCAGCCCGCCACCTGCGCCCAGCGGCGCCAGAAGCGCGGCCAGCCCTGGCCCTGCTCCCAGGCCACCGCCTGCCCGAAGCCGGCGCAGAACAGGAACAGCGTGACGATGCAGGTGCGCTGGGTGAGCCAGATCGGGTCCGACGTGAAGCTCTGGCGGATGAAGTGGTAGTAGTTCAGGTCGAAGCAGAAATGGAACGCGGCCATCCACAGGATGGCGACCGCACGCAGCGCGTCGAGGCGGTCGAACCGGGCGGGCGAGTGGGAAGGCGCGTTCATGAGGCTCGCGATTGTGCGTGACCGGCGTGACCACGGGTAAGTCCTAGGTTCATGTTCTATTGTTAGGACATTAATGAAACATTAACATCGCCACCGCT
>NZ_JBFUGN010000669.1:0-3441 GCF_056402895.1 Rhizobacter sp. P3_B12
GGTGTTGTCGCGCACGTTCTCTTCGGCGGCCTCGAAGCGGCACAGCTCGTCGGTGCCGCTGAAGTCGACCTCGTTCAGGCCCTGGCGCTGCAGCGGCAGCGCGAGGTAGATCAGCTCGCCCTTCACGTCGGCCGGCACCTCGATCGGCGGCGGCAGCGGGTCGAGCAGCGGCATCGAGAACGGCGTGCCGTCGGGCAGCAGGCCGGCGGCGCGCGTGAGGCCCAGCTTGCCGAGCGCGAGCAGGCCCTCGTCGATCTCCAGTTCGGAGAAGCCCCAGGCGAACGGCGTCACGCAGCGCGTGCGTGCATCGACCAGGCGCTCGATGTAGCGGGTTTCCTGCTGGAAATGGTGGGGCTGCAGGAACATGCCCGACGACCAGACGACCTTGGCGCGCCAGCTCATGGAGAGATCCGTCCGTTCACGGTGGGGGGGTGTGTTTCAGGGCTTGATTTCAGGCTGCGTGCGGGTGGCCTGCACGGCGATGTCGTCCAGGCTGACGGCGACGATGTTCGTGCGGTTCGGGGCCACCGGGATCACGGCGCGCCAGCGGGCGCGCTCGAGTTCGCGGAAGGCGACCATCACGCCGATGAACTTGGTCTCGGGCGACAGTTTCTTCTCGAGCGGGCGCTTTTCGCCAGGACGCAACACGAATTCCTCGCGCGACACCAGATCGGGGCCGAGCACCTGCTGTTCGCGTTCGAACAGCGAGACGAAGTCGGCCGACTCGAACTGCGCGTTGGCCTTCAACTCGAAGACGCGCACGACGACCGGGGAGGCCCGCTTGCGCGCGTCGGGGTTGATCTGGGCGCCGGCGGCGACCTCGCCTTTCAGCGTGGCGGGACCGGCGAAGGGGTTGAACTTCTCGACGGTGGTGCAGCCTGCGACGAGGCCGAGAACGGCCAGCGCGGCGGTGATGAGCAGTTGGCGCATGGGACGGCGGATGGGGTGGGGGGAATGGGCAAACGGACTGGCGCCCGCAGGATAGCGGTCGCTCTCACCCGTCAGTCGTGACTTAGGTAATGAGAGCGCCGGCTGGCGCGGCAGGCCGGTTGACGAAGGTCRGTTGGACCGGACGCGGACGACGCCTAGGCTCGCGCCATGCCCTACCCTGCGCCTTCTTCGCCCCGTTCGCCGCGCCTGCTCGCCGTGCTGGCTGCACTGGCGCTGGCCGCCTGTGCCTCGCAGGGGCCGTCCCCGGCACCCTCAGCCCCGGCCGGCGGCGCTGCGGCGGCCGGCGGGCCGGCCGTGCCGCTGTCCAACGCCGGTGCCGCGCCGGGCGTGGCGACCCCGAAATCGGGGGTGGCGCGGGTGGCGGCGCCGAGCGAGGTGCGCACCCGCAACGCCGTCTTCAAGCTGGCGGGCTTCGACGAGCTGCCCGGCTGGCAGCAGGACGACCTGCGCGCTGGCTGGGGCGCGTTCCGCAATTCGTGCGAGGCGCTGCGCAAGCGCGACGAATGGCGCGAGATCTGCGACGCGTCGCAGCGCGTGCCGGCCACCGACACGGTAGCGATGCGCGGTTTCTTCGAGAGCCGTTTCTCGCTGCTGCGCATCCTGAACACCGACGCGAGCCGCGAGGGCGACATCACCGGCTACTTCGAGCCGCTGCTGGACGGCCAGCGCCAGCGCAGCGCCGTCTACGACGTGCCGGTGCTGGGCGTGCCGCGCGACCTGTACACGATCGATTGGTCGAGGGTGCCGAAGGCGCAGCGGCGCGGCGTGATCGCGGTGCGCGCGGATGGCAACCAGCTGATCGTGCTGCCGGCACCGCAGGCCGGCAGCTACGCGATGGACCTGCGCCGCTTCGAGCTGGACGACCGCGACCGCCGGCTGCGCGTGCGGCTGACCGGCAGCGGGGCCACGGCCCGTGCCGAGCCGTACTACACCCGGGGCGAGCTGGAGGCGCTGAACCTGCCGCAGGACATCGGCGCGCCGGTGCTCGCGTGGGTGGCCGACGGGCTGGCGCTGTATGCGATGCAGGTGCAGGGCTCGGGGCGCATCCGCCTGCCCGACGGCAGCATCCTGCGGGTGCAGTACGCCGAGCAGAACGGGCATCCGTTCAAGCCGCTGCGGGTGGCGGCGGTCAAGAGCACCAAGGTCGTGACGCGCGGCACCGGTGCGGCGGCGGAGCAGCCGCAGGAGTTCGTGCTGGAGGACGAGGCGGTGGCCGACGAGGAGCCGGTCGTCACGCGCGGCAAGGCCATACCGACGGCACCGACGGCACCGGCGGCGCCGGCGCGCAGCCCGTCGCGCGGCGCCTCGGACAGCCTGGTCGACCAATTGCTCGGCGGCGCGAAGGCGCCGGCGGCAGCGCCGGCGAAACCGCCGACGCGCGTCACGCAGGGCCGGCTGGTGTCCGACCCCAGCTATGTGTTCTTCAAGACGGTGACCGACCGGCCGGCCGCCGAGGGCCCGCAGGGGGCGCTGGGCGTGCCGCTGACGGCGGGGCGGTCGGTGGCGGTCGACCCCAGGGTGACGCCGCTCGGCTACCCGGTGTTCCTCAGTGCGCCGGCGCCGTCGGGCTCGGCGATCCAGGTGCAGCGGCTGGTGTTCGCGCAGGACACCGGCGGCGCGATCCGCGGTGCGGTGCGGGCCGACTATTTCTGGGGCTTCGGTTCCGAGGCCGGGCAGAACGCGCGCAGCACGAAGCACCGCGGGCAGATGTGGGTGTTGCTGCCGACGGCGGAGGCGAAGCGGCTGTCGAGCAGCCGGATCGTCACGCGTGGTGGGGCGGTCGCGTCGGACGTCGAGGCGGGGCAATGCCTCGTTGCCGACGGCGACTTCTGCTCGGAAGTGGACTGAGTTTCTCGCCAGGCCGCCGGCACGCGGGCGCACGAGGGATGCGCGGCGGGCCGGCGGCATGCCGAGCATCGCCTTCAGCGATTCGCCGCCCGGCACAGGAGCTCTCACAGGGAACGGGTTCAGAGGTGGCCTGAGACGAAGTCGTTGAGCTCGAGCCGCTCCTCGGGCGTCAAGATCTCGTMTGCCTGCACCTCCTCACTGAAGATCCAGTCCACCGCATCGTCGCGCGGCATCGTCAGGAACTTGTCTTTTATCTCTTGCAGGCTCAGCGCTTTCTTCCTCGAGTTCGCCAGTACAGTCGGTTGCTCACTGATTCTCGAATCCGGTTGGGGTTGGATCCTTGGATTTCCCGGGACCACCTCCCGAGCTTGTATTTTTGGAGAATCAGTTTTCAGACCGATAGGTTTCAGCTCGACCGGCTTCTGAGGGGGAAGCTGCCCCTTCGAAGGATCCAGGCTTTGCACCGATGCTGCCTTCTTCGGATCCGCCGATACAGTCAATTGCTCTTTTTCAATGGTTCTTGAATTCACCGGATTCGATCCCGGGCGCGAGATCGAGATTGTTGGAATATTCAAGCGCGTCATATCAATAATTTCCGGTCCGGGCTGCTTCTGATTCAGATCCGCAGACTCCGGGCGGGAT
>NZ_JBFUGN010000670.1:0-3437 GCF_056402895.1 Rhizobacter sp. P3_B12
GCCCCGGGGGAAGCGGCGGCGCGGGGGGCGGCAACGGGGGCGGCAGCGGTGGTGCCGGCGGGATGCCCGTCGCCATCAGGCATTGGCGATCGTGAGCCCCTCGTGTGCGATCACGATGGTCTCCACCGCCACCTCGTTGCCTTGCGCCTTCAGGTCGGTGCCGGTGATCTTGGTCGGCCAGGCGTTCGTCAGCGTCCACACCATCGTCGCGGCGCCCGCTTCATCGAGCAGGCTGATCGTCACCGGCTTGCGCTTGATGACGTTCATCTTGATCTCGTTGAACCAGTCCCACAGCTTGTTGTCGGACTTGAAGACGCCCTTCTTCATCGTCACGTCGCTGTATTTCTTCATGCCGGGCATCTTGATCACCGAGAAGGCCGGGCTGTCACCGTGCCGGTACTCGATCGGCTGGGCCTCCACGTCGAGGCCGGAGACCTCCTGGAAGTGCATTTCCGCCGCGTCCCACTTCACCGAGAAGCGGAACTTGGGAAGCGGCCACACCGTGGTCGATTGCGCTGATCCGTCGTCTGCCATGGTCTGCCTCCTGAAGGGTCAAGTAATGATTCGTGAGCGTTGATGGAGCGCGATCACGACTTCTGCATCTGCTGCTGGAAGGTGATCTCGATGAACTCGGCCGGGCGGCTGATCGCCACCAGCACCGTCACGCGCAGGATCCCCTCGAGGATGTCCTCGGGCGTCATCGTCTCGCCCAGCCCCACGTGCACGCTGAACGCGTCGTCCGGCACCGCGCCGGCCAGGCCGCCGCGCTTCCAGATGCCGGTCAGGAAGTTGGTGACCATGCTCTTGATCGTCACCCAGGTGTTCGACACGTTCGGCTCGAACACCATCGCCTTGGCCGCCAGGCGGCACGACTCCTCCAGCATGATCATCGTGCGCCGCACGTTGATGTAGCGCCAGTCCAGGCTGTTGCCGTCCAGCGTGCGCGCCCCCCACACCAGCACGCCCTCGCCGATGAACGAGCGGATCGCGTTGATCGACTTGCCCTGCGTCGTGACGTTCAGGTCCTCCTGGTCCTCGTGCGAGATCGTCACCGCCGGCGACACCACGCCGTTCAGGCTCACGTTGGCCGGCGCCTTCCAGACGCCGCGCGTGTTGTCGACCATCGTGTAGATGCCCGCCATCGCCGGCGACGGCGGCATCAGGTTCAGCCGGTTGCGCGCCTCGGCCATGATGGTGTTGAACAAGGTGCTCGACGCGCCCAGGCTCTTGTTGAGCAAGGCCTTGTGCGTCTCCACCGCCATCTTCAGCGCGGCCGGGTCGAGCAGCTTCTTCTTCTCGTCGTCACTCTTGTCCGAGGCGTTGATGTCGGTCGTGATCTCCGTCGTCCACTGGTCGTCGGTCTTGCTCACGTCCTGCACCGCCTTCCACTGCTGCGCGGTGCGCGCCGGCGTCTTCGGGTCCAGCTGCGCCGGCAGCCCGAGCTCGGCCATCAGCAGCTGGATCAGCACGTCCGGGTTGGCGACGCGGGTGTAGTCCAGGTCCTTGTCCTGCACCACCGTCGTGTTGACCCACGGGTAGTACGCCGCCGCGTAGTCGAGGTAGTTCACGCCCAGCGCGCCGCGGAAGCCCTCGATCGGGTCGACGCCGGTCGCGTTCTTGCGATCCAGGTGGCCGCCCCACACGTCGAGGATCGCGACCCGGCTGTGCATGCGCCCGCCGCAGTGCTGCAGCATCGCCTGCTGCACCGAGATGCAGTCCTTGGCCGACAGCAGCACCGCATCGGGCACCACGACCATCGTCGGCTCCTGCTCCTTCACCAGCGGCTCGATGCCGGCCATCAGCTTGTCGGCCTCGATCAGCGGCGTCTTGTCGTACTCGCCGACCGACACCACGTAGCACGGGCCGCCGCCGTTCTGGAAGAAATGCAGCATCCCGTAGTACAGCAGGAAGCGGCCGCCCTCCTTGCCGTCGGCCTGCGTCAGCAGGAATTCCTTGTCGCCCGCCTTGAAGGCCGCGGCGGCATTCGGATCGGTCTTCTCGGCAATGCCGAACTTCGGGTCCGGGCCGAAGCCGAAGTACTGGTGGTACTCCGCCATCGAGCCGATGCGCCACGGTTTCATATTCAGCGACTTGCCCGCGTTCTCGGCGCGATCCGTGTAGCCGATGAAGGCCGGGACCGCGGTGGCCACCTCGACCACCGAGTTCGGAAAGGCATTCTTCTCGACGATATAGACGCCGGGGGTCTTCATGGCCATTGCGGCCTCCTCTGCGGTTAGTGTTGACGGGGCCTAGCGATGCACATGGATCTCGGAGACCAGGCGGCTCTCGCCGCCGATCTGCTCTCGCGCCAGGAACTGCGCTGCCGCCACCGGCAGGCGCTTGACCAGCACCTTGTCGCCGCCGCGCTGGCGGCTGCGCAACTGGAATCGACGCTCGCTGCGCTGCGCGAGCGCGATCGGCGCCCGCGAACGGATGGCCACGAGCGGCGCGCCGTTGTCGAGACGGTCCGGCGCGGGCTCGTCGAACTCGACGCCGCTCGCCAGGTCGACGACCTGCAGTTGCGGCTCGGGCCACTCGCCGTGCAGGCAGTACTTCCACACCGTCGCCCGCGCCGCGAGCCGCACCGTGTAGTGCAGCGGGGCCGGCGGCAAGGCCGCCAGCGGCACGCGCAGCACCGCGAGCGGCGGCATCAGGCGGGCGCCGCTCGACGCCTGCGCGCCCAGAGAACCCGACATCAGGGACAGCGACACCAGCGGCCAGGTCAGCGGCCGCACCTCGGCCTGCGATACGGTGTCGCCGGCATGCAGGCGGGATGACGTGGCTTCGGAAGCATCGAACCACAGCAGTTCGCCCGGCCACTGCGCCGGGTTGTCGGTGCAGGTCGGGAAGACCTCGTCGGTGGCATGCACCTGCCACGCGAGCACCGCCTTCGGCACCACCGACAGCGCCTGCGCCGGGCCGAACAGCGCGAGTGCGCTGCCGGTGTGGCGCTCGATCGCGTCGGTCGCGCGCAGCCACCACGCGGTGTCGCCGGCCGGCACGAAGCGCAGCCCGCGGCACCGCCCGTCGGCGAAGAAGCCGTGCTCGAAATCGACGCGCAGCAGCGGAATGTAGGGGCCCATGTCGATCATGCGGGGGCTCCCACGCCGGCCTGCACGCGGCGCACCACCGGCAGCTGCGCGTCGAACTGGCCCGCATCGAAGGTGACCATGCGCATGCGGTACAGCACCGACGGCAGGTAGCGCCCGCTGAACAGGCCCCACAGGTTGCTCAGGTCGCTGACGCTCAGGTTCTCGATGTCGAGCGTGAGCTTGTCGATGCGCGGATCGAGGTCGGGCGTGTTCTGGTGATCCAGCACCGGCCACGACTGGAAGTGCGCGATCGTGCTGGAGATGAACTTCAGCGCCTCGGTGTAGTTCGACGCGCTGAAGTTGGCAGCGAACATCACCATCAGGTTCAGCGACACCGGCTGCGGC
>NZ_JBFUGN010000671.1:0-3431 GCF_056402895.1 Rhizobacter sp. P3_B12
GGGCCTACGCGCAGCTGCCGGGCGCCGATCCGGTGCGCGGCCGCCAGCTGGCCGCGCAGCACCAGTGCGGTCGCTGCCACGTGATCCCGGACCTGCCCGCCGCCGGCGGGCGCAGCGCGCCGTCGCTGGCGCAGTTCGGCGCGCGCAGCTACATCGCCGGCGCGATCCCGAACGGGCCGGCCACCTTGCCGCGCTGGATCGAGAGCCCGCAGGCCCTGCGCCCCGGCAGCCCGATGCCCGACCTGGGCGTGCCGCCCGCCGAGGCGCGCGACATCGCGGCCTACCTGCTGTCGCTGCGATGAACGCGGCCGGCGCGCCCTCGGTACTCGCGCCGGCCGGCCTCGAAGCGGCGGCGCTGGCCGAGGTGGCCTGGGTGCTGATCATCGGCGCCACGCTGCTGTTCATCGGCACGCTGGCGCTGCTGGCACTGGCGCTGCGCGCGCGCAGCCGGCGCGAGCGGCCGAGCCGCTGGTGGGTGCTGGGCGGCGGCGTCGTGCTGCCGGTGTCGGTGCTGGGCGCGCTGCTGCTGTACAGCACGGCGCGCACCGCGGGGCTGGAGCGGGGCCTGGCGAACCCGCCGCTGGTGGTCGCGGTGACCGGGCGGCTGTGGTGGTGGGAGCTCAGCTACCGCGATCCGGCCAGCGGGCGCAGCGTGCTGTCGGCCAACGAGCTGCGCATCCCGGTGGGCCGGCCGGTGCAGCTCGGCCTGCGATCGGACGACGTGATCCACAGCCTGTGGGTGCCCGAACTCGGCGGCAAGATGGACCTGGTGCCCGGCCGCACGAACCGGCTCGTGATCACCGCCACGCGGCCCGGCCTCTACCGCGGCCAGTGCGCCGAGTTCTGCGGCGAGCAGCACGCGAAGATGGCGCTGCACGTGCGCGCGATGCCGGCGCCGGAGTTCGACCGCTGGCTGGCGGCGCAGGCCGCCGGCCCGGCGCCCGGTGACACACGGGCGGGCGACGACACGCCGGGGCGGCGCGCCTTCGTCGCGCACGGCTGCGCGGCCTGCCATGCCGTCGAGGCCACGCCGGGCGGCCGGGGTTCCGGCCCGAACTTCGGTCCGAACCTCGCGCAGCTGGCRGACCGCACGCACCTGGGCGCCGGGCTGCTGCCCAACGATGCCGCCGCGCTGCGGCGCTGGATCGCCGACGTGCAGGCGATCAAGCCCGGCGCCGGGATGCCCTCGTACGCGCAGCTCGACGCCGCCACGCTGGACGCGCTGGTGGCCTACCTGCGCACGCTGCGATGAGCAAGCCGCTGCCCAACCGCCTGCCGCGGCCCGCGCACGAGCTGCAGCGGCTCGAACACGCGTGGCGGCCGCCGACCGGCTGGCGCCGGCTCAGCGATGTCAACAACACCTTCATCGGCAAGCTCTACATCGCCACCGCGCTGCTGTTCCTGCTGCTGGCCGGCGCGCTGGGGCTGCTGATGCGCGCGCAGCTCGCGCTGCCCGGCAGCACGCTGCTCGGGCCGGGCACCTACAACCAGGTGTTCACGATGCACGGCACGGTGATGATGTTCCTGTTCGCGGTGCCGATCGTCGAGGCGATCGCGGTCTTCCTGCTGCCGAACATGCTGGGCGCGCGCGACCTGCCGTTCCCGCGCCTGTCGGCCTATGCGTTCTGGGCCTATGCGGTCGGCGGCCTCGCCTTCTTCTGCACGCTGTTCGCCGGGCTGGCGCCGGACGGCGGATGGTTCATGAACCCGCCGCTGACCGGCCGCGTGCACTCGCCGGGCCTGAACGCCGATTTCTGGCTGCTCGGCATCGGCTTCATCGAGATCTCGGCGATCGCCGGCGCGGTCGAGCTGATCATCGGCATCCTGATGACGCGCGCGCCCGGGCTCACGCTGGCGCGCCTGCCGGTGTTCGCATGGGCGATGCTGGTGGTCGGCTTCATGATCGTCTTCGCGTTCCCGGCGGTGATCGCCGGCACCGCGCTGCTGGAGCTGGAGCGCGCCTTCGACTGGCCGCTGTTCGACGCGGCGCGCGGCGGCGACCCGCTGCTGTGGCAGCACCTGTTCTGGTTCTTCGGGCACCCGGAGGTCTACATCATCTTCCTGCCAGCCGCCGGCATGGTCTCGGCGATGCTGCCGGCGCTGGTGCAGCAGCCGCTGGCCGGGCGGCGTGCGATCGTCGCGGCGCTCGCCGCAGTGGGGCTGCTCAGCTTTGCGCTGTGGGCCCACCACATGTTCACCGCCGGCCTGGGCTCGCTGGCGCTGACCCTGGTGTCGGCGGCGAGCCTGGCGGTGGCGGTGCCGTCGGCGACGCAGGTGTTCGCGTGGATCGCGACGCTGTGGCACGGCCGCGTGCGGGCCGACACGCCGACGCTCTTCATCCTGGGCTTCCTGGCCACCTTCGTGCTGGGCGGGCTGACCGGCGTGATGGTCGCGGTGCTGCCGTTCGACTGGCAGGCGCACGACAGCTATTTCGTCGTCGCCCACCTGCACTACGTGCTGATCGGCGGCATGGTGTTCCCGGTGTTCGCGGCGCTCTACCACTGGATGCCGCTGGTGAACGGCCACCGCCTGAGCGAGCGCTGCGGCCGCTGGGTGTTCGCGCTGGTGTTCGGCGGCTTTCACCTGTGCTTCTTCCCGATGCACATCGCCGGCCTGCTGGGCATGCCGCGGCGCGTCTACACCTACGACCCGGGCCTCGGCTGGGAGTGGCCCAACCTGCTGTCGTCGGCCGGTGCAGCGGTGCTTGGCGGCGGTGTGCTGCTGCTCGCGATCGACCTGGTGCGCACCGCGTGCCGGCGCGGGCAGCCGCATGGCGATCCGTGGCAGTCGCCGTCGCTGGAATGGATCGAATCGAACGAACACGGCATGCGCAGCATCGCGCAGGTGCGCTCGGCGTGGCCGCTGTGGGAGCAGCCGGGGCTGGCCCACGAGGTCGAAGCCGGCCGGCACTGGCTGCCCGGCACCGTCACCGGCCAGCGCGAAACCCTGGTCACCAGCCCGCGCCGGGCCGAGCTGCGCCACCTGATCGTGCTGCCCGGGCCGAGCTGGCTGCCGCTGCTGGCGGCGCTGGGCACCGCGGCGTTCTTCCTGCTGCTGACGGTGCAATGGGTCGCGAGCGCGTTCGCCTTCGGCCTGCTCGCGGTGGTGTGCGTGTGGCGCTGGCTGGACCAGGCCGACCGGCCCGCGCCCGGGCGGCCGACGCACGCGCAGGTCGGYGACGGTGTCGTGGTGCCGGTGGGCGCGGTGCGGGGCGGTTCGCACTCGTGGTGGGCCGCGGTCATCCTGCTGGTGGTCGACTTCACGGTGCTGGCGTYGATGGCGTTCGCGCACCTGCACCTGGCGATGCGCCTGGACGTGTGCCCGCCACCCGGCGCGGCGCTGCCGGGCTGGCCAAGCGTGGCGGGCGTGGCCGCCGGCCTGGCGCTGAGCGCCGCGCTGCTGGCGTGGAGCGGTCGCGGGCTGCGGCACGC
>NZ_JBFUGN010000672.1:0-3431 GCF_056402895.1 Rhizobacter sp. P3_B12
GTGATGTAGAGCGTGATCGCCTGCGAGAACACCAGCCCGCCGCACACCGCGAGGCCGAGCGGCTGGCGCAGTTCCGCACCGGCGCCCAGCCCCATCGCGATCGGCAGCGCGCCCATCAGCGCCGCCAGCGTCGTCATCATGATCGGCCGGAAGCGCAGCACGCAGGCCTCGCGGATCGCCTGCTCCGCCGCCATGCCCTGCGTGCGCTGCTGCTCAAGCGCGAAGTCGATCATCATGATCGCGTTCTTCTTGACGATGCCGATCAGCAGCAGGATGCCGATGGTCGCGATCAGCGTCAGGTCCATGTTGAACAGCTTCAGCGTCAGCAGCGCACCGACCGCCGCCGACGGCAACCCGGCCAGGATCGTCAGCGGGTGGATGTAGCTCTCGTACAGCACGCCCAGCAGCACGTAGATCACCAGCAGCGCGCCGACGATCAGGATCGCCTGGCTGCCCTGCGAACTCTTGAACACCGCCGCATCGCCGCCGTAGCTGGTGATGATCGACTCCGGCAGCTCGATCTCGGCGCGGTAGTGCTCGATCTTGCCGGTCGCGTCGCCGAGCGCGGCACCGGGCGCGAGGTTGAACGACACCGTGACCGCCTGCAGCTGGCCGACGTGGTTGATCGAGGTCGGGCCGACGGTGCGCGTGACGGTCGCGAAGCTCGACATCGGCACCAGCGTGCCGCTGGACGAGCGCACGTAGATGTTGTTGAACGCGCTCTCGTCCTGCTTGGCGCCGGGCGCCACCTCCATGATCACCTGGTAGCTGTCGACGGCGGTGTAGATGGTCGACACCTGCCGCTCGCCGAACGCGCTGAACAGCGCCGAGCGCAGCGCGTCGATCGAGACGCCCAGCGTGTTGGCGCGGTCGCGGTCGATGTGCAGCGACGCCTGCAGCCCGCGCAGCTGCGAGTCGCTGGTCACGTCGCGGAACAGCGGGTCGGTGCGCAGCTTGCCTTGCAGCTTCTGCGCCCAGTCGTTCAGCTCGTCGGCCTTGACGCTCTGCAGGATGTATTGGTACTGCGCCTTGCTCTGGCGGCCGCCCAGCTGCAGGTTCTGGATCGGGCGCATGAAGACCGCGATGCCGGCCACGTCGCGCAGCTTGCGGCGCAGCCCCTCGACCACCTGGGTCATGTCCTGGCGCTCGGCATGCGGCTTCAGCGCGACGAACATGCGGCCGGTGTTCTGCGCGCCGCCGCCACCGTTGAACGAGCTGACGGCCAGCACGTTCGGGTCGTCGCGGATGATGGCCGCGACGCGGTCCTGCAGCCGCACCATCTCCGGGAACGAGGTGTCTTCCGAGGCTTCGGTCTGCACGCTGAGCTGGCCGATGTCCTCCTGCGGGAAGAAGCCCTTCGAGATGCTCGCGAACAGCCAGCCGGTGGCGAGGAACGTGACCGCCGCGACCAGCACGACGGCCATGCGGTGGCGCAGTGCCACGTCGAGCGTGCGCGAATAGGCGCCGAGCAGCAGGTCGAAGCCGCGCTCGAACGAACGCACCAGCGCGCCGGGCGGCTTCTTGTGCGCGTCGTCGGTCAGGAAGCGGCTGGCCAGCATCGGCACCAGCGTCAGCGAGACGAAGGCCGACGCGACGATGGCCAGCGAGACGATCACCGCGAACTCGTGGAACAGCAGGCCGATCACGCCCGGCATGAAGAAGATCGGGATGAACACCGCGATCAGCGAGGTGGAGATCGAGATGATCGTGAAGCCCACTTCGCGCGAGCCGCGCAGCGCCGCGCCGAACGGCGCCTCGCCGTGCTCGACGTGCCGCATGATGTTCTCGAGCATCACGATCGCGTCGTCGACCACCAGGCCGACGGCGAGCGTCAGGCCGAGCAGCGAGATGTTGTCGAGCGTGTAGCCGAAGCCCCACAGCAGCGCGATCGCGCCGACCAGCGACACCGGCAGCGACAGCGTCGGGATCGCGGTGGCGACGAAGCGGCGCAGGAACAGGAAGATCACCAGCACCACCAGCACGATGGTGCCGAGCATGGTCAGCGTCACGTCATGCAGCGATTCGCGCACCGACACCGAGCGGTCGTTGACCAGGTTCATGCGCACCGACTGCGGCAGCTGCGCCTGGAAGCCCGGCAGCGCGGCGCGCACCGCGTCGACCACCTTGACGGTGTTGGCATCCGGCTGGCGCTGGATGGCCAGCGTGATCGACGGCTCGCCGTTGTAGCTGGCGAAGGTCTTCACCGTCTCGTAGCTGTCCTCGACCGAGGCGACCTCCTTCAGCCGCACCGGGTTGCCGTTGCGGTTGCTGACGATCAGCTCGCCGAACTCGGCGGCGTTGCGCAGCTGGCGGTTGGCCTGCAGCGTCAGCGTCTGCTTCGGGCCTTCGAGCGTGCCGACCGGCGTGTTGGCGTTGGCCGCGCCGAGCGCGGCGTTCAGCTCGTCGAGGCTGATGTTGCGCGCGGCCAGCGCATCGGGCTGCACGCGCACCCGCACCGCGAAGCGCTTCTGCCCGTAGATGTTGACCTGCGCGACGCCGGCCAGCGTGGAGAGCGACGGCGAGATCAGGTGCTCGGCGAAATCGTTCAGGTCCGACAGGTTCAGCGACGGCGAGGTCAGCGCGATCAGCAGCACCGGCGCATCGGCCGGGTTGACCTTGCGGTAGGCCGGCGGGCTGGTCATGTCCTGCGGCAGCTGGCGCTGCGCGCGCAGCAGCGCGGCCTGCACGTCGACCGCGGCGGCGTCGATGTCGCGGCCCTCGTCGAACTCCAGCGTCACGGTGGTGCTGCCCAGCGTGTTGGCCGAGCTGATCACGCTCAGGCCGGGGATGGTCTGGAACTGCTTCTCGAGCTGCAGCGCGACCGAGGTGGCCATCGTCTCCGGGCTCGCGCCCGGCAGCGCCGCCGAGACGTTGATCACCGGCGTGTTGTAGCTCGGCAGCGCCGCCACCGGGATGCGCGTGTACGCGATCACGCCGGCCACGACGATGGCGGCGTTCAGCAGCACCGTCATCACCGGACGGCGGATGAACAGCTCGGACAGGTTCATGGCGCGACTCCCGAAGTTGCGGATGTCGTGGCGGATGTCGTGGCGGATGCCGCAGCCCCCGCAGCCTTGCCCTTGCCGGCCCCGCTCGCCGCGCGCTCGGCCACCGGCGCGCCCGGCCGCAGGTTCTGCCGGCCGTCGACCACCACGCGCTCGCCCGGCTTCACGCCGGTGACGACCGCATCGGTGCCGGCCGCCTGCACCACCGCGATCGGCCGCGCAACGGCCTTGCCGCCGTCGTCGACCACGTAGACGATGTTGCCGCGCGGGCCCTGGATCAGCGAGGCCTGCGGCACCACCGTGGCATCCTTCAGCGTCTCCACCACCAGCCGCACGCTGACGAACGCGCCGGGCCACAGCGTCTGCTGCTTGTTGTCGAACACCGCCTTCACCTTGACGGTGCCGGACGACGCGTCGATGTTGTTG
>NZ_JBFUGN010000673.1:0-3429 GCF_056402895.1 Rhizobacter sp. P3_B12
ACCTCGCGCTCAATTTCACCGGCACGTTCTTCACGATCCAGAAGGCGGCGCCGGTGATGGCTCAGGGCGGCAGCATCATCGTGACGACGTCGTTCCTGAACACGATCGGCTACGCGGGCCTGTCGATCCTGGCGGCGACCAAGGCTGCGGCGCGCTCGCTGGTTCGCACCCTGGGCGCAGAACTGGCGCCGCGCAGCATCCGCGTGAACGCGGTCAGCCCGGGCGCCATCGCGACACCCTTCTACAGCAAGATCGGCCTGCCCGACAACGTGCTGTCGGAGATCGCCGCCGGCATCACGCAGAAGGTCGGCCTGAAGCGCTTCGGCGATGCCGCGGAACTCGCGAAGACCGTGCTGTTCCTCGCCAGCGACGACTCGTCATACACGACCGGCACGGAGCTCGTGGTCGACGGCGGCCTGACCCAGTTTTGAGGACCCCATGGGAACGACGATCCAATTCAAGCGCCCGGATGGCCAGAAGCTGCCGGGGATCGCACGTTCATGTTCTTCGCCAAGCACCTGACGGGATGCGTCCGAAGTCTGCCAATGCCTCGCGAAGTTGCGGAACGGCGAAGTCGATGAATCGGCGGAGCTTGACCGGCATCATGTCGCGAGACAGGTGGACGAGATGCACCGGGATCGGCTCGACCTCGAATTCCTGCAGGATGAATCGGAGCTTCCCGGCGCGCACTGCCTCTGCCACGTCGTGCTCGAGCAGCATGGTCGCGCCCACGCCATCGATGGCGGCATCGGCGGCTGCGTCTGGCGACGACACGAGCAATCGCGGTGTGTCCGTGATCGTGTGCAGCTCGCTGGCTTCCGGATGGCGAAAGCGCCACGGCGACAGGAACGGGCTGTTGAACACGACGCGAGGGTAGTCGCGCAGATCCTCGGGGCTGCGCGGCACGCCCTGCTTCTTCAAAAGCGCCGGGCTGGCCACCACCACGACGCGCAACAGCCCGACCCGCGTGGCCACCAGGTTGCTGTCGCGCAGGCGGCCGATCCGCACCGCGACATCCGCGTGCGAGTCGACGAGGTCGATGTTGCGGTCGGATTGCAGGAGCTGTATGCGGATCTCGGGAAACTGCACAAGGAATTGATGGATGACGGGCAGTACCCGCAGCCGCGCCACCTGCACCGGCGTTGTCACGACGAGCTCGCCGCGTGGGTTCGTGAACTCACCGGCGGCGCGACGCTCCTGCTCATCGACCTGTTCGAGAATCTGCCTTGCTGCGGCAACGTAGTCGGCCCCCGCATCCGTCAGCGAGAGCTTGCGCGTCGTTCGAACGAGAAGCTTCGTGCCGACCATCGCCTCCAGGTCGTTGACATGGCGCGTGAGCGTGGCAACGGGAATCCGCAGTTGCCTGGCGGCCGCCGACAGGCTTCCCTCCTCGACGGAAGAAACCAGCATCGCCATCGCTTCCAGTCTGTCCAATTGACTCACCTCAACAAACCGACGGCGCAGAGCAGCCGGGCTGCGTCCATCGAACGGCCGCGCGCCCTCACTCTACATGGGCTCGATACGATGTCCCTGACCCTTCGCTGTTCCATCGGTGCTGCCGGTCGTCGATCAGACGCCACACATCGGCAGGCCGGGCGAGGCGCGAAAGCCATCAACACACGCTCGTCCGTTCGCGGGCTTGTGGCATGCTCGGTCTGGCAGGACCTTCAACATCCATCACACGAGAGAGCCAACACCATGGGCATCATCGGCACCATCCTCGTCGGGCTGATCGTCGGCGCGATCGCGCGCTTTCTGCTGCCAGGCGAGCAGAAGATGGGCTGGATCCTGACCTGCCTGCTAGGCATCGCCGGCTCGATGATCGCTGGCTTCGTCGGCCAGGCGATAGGCTGGTATTCGGTGGGGCAGCCGGCCGGATGGATCGCCTCGGTCATCGGCGCCATCGTGCTGCTGTTCGTCGTCAGCAAGCTCAAGGGCAGCAGCAGCTGACCGCGTTCGCGGTTCGACCGCACCTGCGCGAGCGGCGAGGCAACACGCCGCGGGGCTATCCGGGCTCGAGGCCTTCGGGGGTGAAGCCACCTCGCCCCGCGAGCCGTGGAGGCAGGCGCGTGCCTTGTCAGCTTCTTCGCTCACGACGATCGCAAGATGAGGTAACCAGAAGTCGCCGGTCGCGAATGGCAGGTTGTGGCCGACAGTGCAGGTTCGCCGCCTCGCTCGCGAGCAGTCGTTCGGAGGCCGTGCCGTCTCCGCTGGGCGATCGCTTGCAGGGCGACGGATGAAGGGGCACAGTCGGCCACCGTTGCGATCGTCAGCGCGCGCCGTCAATCGCAGACGAGAGGTATCGATACCAAGCTTCACAGTATGGCAATACGCAGAGCGACCGCGACAGCTAACGTCTCATGTCCATGCGCGTTTCCGAGCACGAAGCGCGTCGGTCGCCCCACCCGTAACGACGCAAATCCCATGACACTCGAAGGCGCAGACTTCGCGACGCTCAAGCGATTGCCCTCTGGCGCGCGCCCTGACGAAGAAATCCAGATCGACGGCTGGATTGCGCCATTCGAACCAGCGATGGCGGCGTCCTATTTCGCCCTGGTTTCGGAGGCTGCATGCTGCGTTGGTTGCCTGCCGAGCGACGCGAGGTCGCGCATTGAGGTGTTCGCGGCAGCGCCGATCGCGATCACCGGCGAGAGCGTCCGCCTCGCCGGCCGCCTGCGCGCGCTGCCGGATCACGATCCGTCTGGCTGGAAGTTCCAGCTCCACGACGCCCGTGTGCTCTGTCGGCAGCGCGCGCCGGATGTCCGATTCACCCGGCGCAATGCGCTGCGCGCGTTGGCGTGGGCCGCGGCAGCCACGCAGCAGGCCTGCACCAGCACCCCGGCCCACCTGCTCGCGACGCCTGCTGCGGCGTCCGCGCCGCACCCTGCGCCGAACGAGAGCCGCCGCCTGCTCGAATCAATGGCCAGCGTCGACATTCACACGCACGCCGGCCACATCCTCGGCCTGGACCGCGTCAAGCACGGTGGCCGCTTCTCGCCGGTCGCGGCCCCGATGCGCGACGGCGGCATGGCCGTGCTGTGCCTGGCCATCGTCTCCGACTCGCCAACGCACCACGTCACCGCCGAGAAACGCATCCGGCCTTTCCGTGACCCGCAGCCCGGCGAGCTGCAGGCCTACGGTGAAGAGTCGTTCCGGCGCGTGCACGAACTCGCGCGCGCGCAGGGCTTGCGCATTGTGCGGAGCGCGCGTGACCTGGACGAAGCTCGCAGCGCAGCACCTTCCATCATCGTCACCGCCGAAGGCGGCGACTTCCTCGAGGGCCAGGCCGACCGCGTCGACGACGCCTACGAGCGCTGGGCGCTGCGTCATCTCCAGCTCACGCACTACCGCGTCAACGACCTCGGGGACATCCAGACCGAGCCCCCGGTGCACGGCGGCCTGACGCAGGCCGGCGCTGAAGTGATACGG
>NZ_JBFUGN010000674.1:0-3423 GCF_056402895.1 Rhizobacter sp. P3_B12
GGCCTGGAGCGCGTTCTACGGTGGCGACCTGGCCGGCATCGGCGAGCGCCTCGGCCACCTGCAGGCGCTCGGCGTGACGACCGTCTACCTGACGCCGGTGTTCAGCTCCGGCAGCAACCACCGCTACGACACCGAGGACTACGACCACGTCGACGCGGGGCTCGGCGGCGACGAGGCGCTCGTCGCGCTGTCGCAGCGATTGCACGCGGCCGGCCTGCGCCTGGTGCTCGATGCGGTGCTGAACCACACCGGCGCGAATCATCCGTGGTTCAACCGCTTCGCGCAGCACGAGCAACCCGGGGCCTGGCAATCGCCCGATTCGCCATGGCACGGCTGGTACGCGCGCGACGCGCACGGCCACCCGGTCTACTGGAAGGGCCATCAATCGCTGCCGGTGCTCGACTACGCGCACCCCGAGGTGCTGGACGCCTTCATCCGCGGCCCGCGCTCGGTGCTGCGGCGCTGGCTGCAGCCGCCGGTGTCGGCCGACGGCTGGCGGCTCGATGCGGTGCACATGCTGGGCGAGGGCCCGGGCGCCGGCAACAACGCCGCGATGCTGCGCGCGATGCGCGACGCGGTGCGCGACGAGAACCCCGAGGCCATCCTGGTCGGCGAGCACTTCAGCGAAGCGAGCTCGTGGCTGCAGGGCGACCAGGAAGACGCCGCGATGAACTACTGGGGCTTCACGCTGCCGCTGTGGCAGTGGCTGGCGGGCGTCGATTTCGGCGGGCGCGCGGCGCCGGTCGCGACGGCCGACCTCGTGGCCTGGCTCGGTGAATCGCGCGCGGTGGTGCCGCACGAGGTGGCGCTCGCGCAGTGGAACGCGCTCGACAGCCACGACACGCAGCGCCTGTTCACGCGGCTCGGCACCGACGAGGCGCTGCACGGCGTGGCGCAGGCGCTGCAGTTCGGCTACCCCGGCGTGCCGTGCATCTACTACGGCGACGAGGTCGGGCTGGAAGGCGGCAACGACCCGGACAACCGGCGCTGTTTCGACTGGAGCGGCGCGAGCTGGCGGCCGGCGATCCTCGAGCGGGTGAAGCGCTTCGCCGGGTGGCGTCGTGATCGGGCCGAGTTGCGCGAGGGTGCGTGCCTCACGCTGGCGCATGGCGAAGACTGGATCGCGTTCGCGCGGGTCAACGCGGCGGCGGTCACGCTGCTGGTGGCGAATCGCGGCGATGCTGCCGAGGCCGTCGTGCCGCTCGATGCGTTGCCGTTCGACGTCGCCCGCTGGGTCTCGCCGAGCGGCCACCGCTGGGCGCTGGAAGGGCGCACGATCCGCCTGCGGCTGCCGGCGCGCGACGCGGCCTGGCTGTTCAGCATGTAGCCCGGATGCCAATCCGGGTCCCACCGCCACGAATCCCGGATTGGCATCCGGGCTACAACTTCAGCGCCGCGCGGGCCTGCAACGCCGCGTCGCGCGACGCACACCCTTCGCGGTGGTCGTTGACCAGCCCCATCGCCTGCATGAACGCGTAGACGGTGGTCGGCCCGACGAAGCTCCAGCCGCGCTTCTTCAGGTCTTTCGACATCGCGATCGCCTCCGGCGAGGTCGTCATCGCGATCAGCGCCTCGTGCGTCAGCTTCTTCGGCCGCGAACGCGCCGCCGGCTCGTAGCCCCACGCATAGGCGGCGAACGAGCCGAACTCCTGGCGCAGCTCCAGCACGCGCTGCGCGTTGTTGATCGTCGATTCGATCTTGCCGCGGTGGCGCACGATGCCGGCGTCGGCCAGCAGCCGCTCGACATCCTTCGCGGTGAAGCGCACGACCTGGTCGGCCTCGAAGTTCGCGAAACCGGCGCGGAAGGACTCCCGCTTGTTCAGGATCGTCAGCCAGCTCAGCCCGGCCTGGAAACCCTCGAGGCAGATCTTCTCGAACAGCCGCCGTTCGTCGGTGACCGGGAAGCCCCATTCATGGTCGTGGTAGTGCTGGTAGCCGGGCGTCGCGCGGCACCAGTGGCAGCGCGGGGCGCCGTCGTCGGCGATGAAGAGGCCGCGGCGTTCGGCGGCCTGGTGCTGGGCGGGGGTCGTCATGGCGGTTCGGGGCAGGGGGCTTCAGAGGGATCCGGCACAGCCCGGCGCGCCGCAGCGGCACGCGAGCCGGCCCAGGTGGTGCGAGCGGCCGTAGCCGACGGTCAGTTCCTCGCCGGCGCCGATGTCGCGCAGCGCATGGAACGCGACGCGGCCCTGCTGCAGCTTCAGCACCATGTTCGGCCGGCAGGAGTGGTTCGCGAAGCGCAGCGCGTCGGTCGACGCCGAGGCATCGATGGCGCGCCGCTCGGAGACCTCGACGATCATGATGCGGGCCACGCCGCGGGCGCGCCGCCGGGCCTCGGCCACGCTGATCGGCTCGCCGCKCAGCTCGCCGATCTTGCGGCGCGCGGGGATCGCCTCGGCGGCGAACACGCCCTGGCCGTCGATGGTGCTCGGGGCCACGGTCAGCGCGAACTTCTGCGGGTCGGCGGGGATGCCGCGCGGGCGTGGCGGGGCGCTTGTGGGTTCGGGGGCGGCGAGTGCGCGCAGCTGAGGCATGGCGGGATTGTCGCAAGCAATCAAACCCCGCTCGCCCTGGGCTTGTCGAAGCCTGGTGCGATGCGAGCAGGCCCTTCGACAAGCTCAGTGCGAACGGAACTCGTCACACAGCAGCCCGTGCAGTTCGACGTCGTAGGTCTTGCCCTTGCCGACCCAGCGCTGGCGCAGCAGCCCCTCGCGCGTGAAGCCGAGCGATTGCAGCAAGCGCACCGACGATCGGTTCAGCGGATTGACCTCGGCTTCCAGGCGGCGCACGCCCATCGATCCGAACGCGACGCCGACCAGCGCGGCGACTGCCTCGCGCGCCAGCCCGCGGCCCCAGTGCGCGCGGCCCAGCACGTAGCCGAGTTCGGCACGGGCGCTGCCCTCGTTGAAGTTGAACAGCAGCCCGGCGCCGATCACCGTCGCGTCGTCGCGCGACAGGATCACGAACTGCACCGCGTTGCCGGTCGCCTGGATGCCGGTGATGCGCTGGTACCAGGCGGTGGCATCGTCCATCGAGCGCCAGGTCGCGTACGGCAGGAACTGCGTCACCGTGTCGTCGCCGTTGACGGCCATCAGGCCGGGCAGGTCGGCTTCGGTGATCTGCCGCACCACGAGGCGCGGCGTCTCGATCGGGGCGGGCGGCGTCAAGGGCATGCGAGGGCCTCGTCGTGAAGGGAGCGGCAGATGGCGTCGAAGGCGGCGCGCGGATCGGCCGCTTGCGTGATCGCGCGGCCCAGCACCACGTGCGTGGCGCCGGCCCGCAGCGCCTCGGCCGGCGTCGCGGTGCGGGCCTGGTCGTTGCGCGCCATGCCGGCGGGTTGGGTGCCCGGCGTCACGATCAGCGCGCCGGGCGGAAGCTGCTGCTTCAGCAGCGCGGCCTCGTGGGCGGACGCGACGACCCCGTGGC
>NZ_JBFUGN010000675.1:0-3413 GCF_056402895.1 Rhizobacter sp. P3_B12
GACAGGTACAGCGCCGACACGCCGACGATCACGACCGTGCCCAGCGCGCCGACGACACCGTCGTTCTGCGCCTGCATCAGGTAGGCGGCGGGAATCATCGCCTGGCTCGCGAACGCCCAGCCGAGGTCGCGCGAGAACAGCTGCGCCCGGTCGCTGCGCCAGGCGAGCAGCAGCGCCCAGCCGACGATCAGGTTGACGCAGGCATTGATGGCGAGGGCGAGCGTCACGTGCGGTTCGCTTCCTCGCGGATCCAGTGGGCGGCGCGCTCGGCGATCATCAGCGTCGGCGAGTTGGTGTTGCCGCTGGTGATGGTGGGCATCACGCTGGCATCGGCGATGCGCAGCCGCTTGACGCCATGCACGCGCAACTGTGCATCGACGACCGCGGCGGGGTCGCTCGCCGGCCCCATCTTCGCGGTGCCGACCGGGTGGAAGATGGTGGTGCCGATGTCGCCGGCCAGCCGCGCGAGTTCGTCATCGCTCTCGAACTGCAGGCCCGGCCTGATCTCCTTCGGGTGGTAGGGCGCGAGCGCCGGCTGCGCGACGATGCGGCGCGTGACGCGCAGCGAGCCGGCCGCGACGCGGCGGTCTTCGTCGGTGCTCAGGTAGTTGGCCCGGATCGACGGGGCCACCGCGGCGTCGCCGCTGCGGATGTCGATGCGGCCGCGGCTCGTCGGGTTCAGGTTGCAGACGCTCGCGGTGAACGCGTTGAAGCGGTGCAGCGGCTGGCCGAATGCATCGAGCGACAGCGGCTGCACGTGGTACTGCAGGTTGGCATGGGGCTGCGCCGCATCGCTGCGCGTGAACGCGCCGAGCTGCGACGGCGCCATGCTCATCGGGCCGCTGCGGCGCAGCAGGTACTCGGCGCCGATCATCGCCTTGCCCCACAGCGAGTTCGCCATCGCGTTCAGCGTGCGCACGCCGTCGACCTCGTAGACGGCGCGGATCTGCAGGTGATCCTGCAGGTTGCCGCCGACGCCGGGCGCATCGCGCATCACCATCAGGCCGTGCTGTTGCAGCAGCGCGCGCGGGCCGATCCCCGACAACTGCAGCAGCTGCGGCGTGCCGACCGCGCCGGTGCACAGGATCACCTCGCGCGCCGCGCGGGCCCGCACGCGCTCGCCGCCGCCCTGCGGGATCACCTCGACGCCGTTCGCCTCCGGCACGCCGTCCCACGAACCGTCGCTCGGCCCGGGCTCGATCAGCAGGCGGGCGATCTGTGCGCCGGTCCACACCTGCAGGTTCGGCCGGCGCAGCACTGGCCGCAGGAAGGCCTTGGCCGCATTCCAGCGGATGCCGCTGCGCTGGTTGACGTCGAAATAGCCGACGCCTTCGTTGTCGCCGCGGTTGAAGTCATTGCTGTGCGGGATGCCGGCCTGCTGCGCCGCCTGCGCGAACGCGTCGAGGATCTCCCAGCGCAGGCGCTGCTTCTCGACGCGCCATTCGCCGCCGGCCCGCTGGCCGCTGCGGTCGAAACCGGGTGCGGCATGGAATTCGTCGGCGCCCTTGTGGAAATCCTCGTGCTGCTTGAAGAACGGCAGGCACTCGCTCCAGCTCCAGCCGGGGTTGCCGAGCGCACCCCAGTGATCGTAGTCGCGGGCCTGGCCGCGCATGTAGATCATGCCGTTGATGCTGGAGCTGCCGCCCAGCACCTTGCCGCGCGGGTAGCGCAGCGAACGGCCGTTCAGGCCCGGGTCTTCGTCGGTGTGGTACAGCCAGTCGGTGCGCGGGTTGCCGATGCAGTACAGGTAGCCGACCGGGATGTGGATCCACAGGTAGTCGTCGTTGCCGCCGGCCTCGATCAGCAGCACGCTCTTGCTCGGGTCGGCACTCAGCCGGTTGGCCAGCAGGCAGCCGGCCGTGCCGGCGCCGCAGACGATGTAGTCGTAGGTGATCTCGCGCATCGGGTGGCGGCTCAGGGAATCAGCAGGACCTTGCCGGTCGACGCGCGGCTCTCGAGCCGGGCATGCGCCTGCGCGCCGTCGGCCAGCGCGAAGCGCGAGTCGACCGGCACGCGCAGCCGGCCGCTGCGCACCCAGCCGAACAGCTCGCCGGCGCGGCTGCGGCGCTCGTCGGCGCTGGTCAGCACGTTCCACAGGTCGCCGCCGGTGAGGGATTTGGAGGTGTCCATCAGCAGGCGCGGGTCGACCGGTGCCGGGTCGCCGCCGGCCATGCCGTAGAAGACGACGTGGCCGCCGGTGCGCGCCCCGGCCAGGCTCTGCGCGAGCGTGGACCCGACCGAGTCGTAGACCACGTCGACGCCGCCCGGCGCGAAGGCCTGCACCGCGGCGAGCCAATCCTGCGAATACAGCTCGACCGCATCGGCGCCGGCCTCGCGCGCCTGCGCGGCCTTGGCCTCGCTGGAGGTGAGGCCGATCACGCGGGCACCGAGCGCCTTGCACAGCTGCACCAGCAGCCCGCCGACGCCGCCGGCCGCGGCATGCACCAGCACGCGCTCGCCGGATGTCAGCGCATGGCTGTCGCGCACCAGGTACTGCGCGGTGAGCCCTTGCAGCAGCACGGCCGCCGCGGTGTCGAAGCCGATGTCGTCGGGCAGCGGGATCAGCTTCGCGAGGTCGACCGCCACCAGCTCGGCGTTGGCGAACGGCATGTCGGCGAAGCCGACGCGGTCGCCGGGCGCGAAGCCGCTGCCGGCCGGCGCCGCGACGATCTCGCCGGCGCCTTCATAGCCGGCGATGTACGGCGGCGAGCCGGCCAGGTGGTAGGTGCCCTTGCGCCGGTAGACGTCGGCGAAGTTCAGCCCGATGGCCCGGGTGCGCACCAGGGCCTGGGCCAGCCCCGGCGCCGGGTCGGGATGCGGGCGATAGCGCAATACATCCGGCGCACCGAAGCTGTCGAAGCTGAGCACATTCATGGAGCGGCATGGTACCCGCCGCCCGGACGGCCTCAGCGTGGCGCCGTGACGCCGTACCAGTCGAAGCGGCGCGTCGCGACCATCACCGCGGCAAGCACCGCGAACAGCAGCAGCGAGCCGATCACGAGGGCCGTCTGCTCCATCTGCAACAGCGTGTACAGCGCGCCGTAGAGCCCGGCGATGCCGGCACCGAAGGCGAGCCCTTCACGCCAGCCGCCCAGCACGTGGCGTCCGTAGTAGGCGAGCAGCGCGACGCAGGCGGCGGCCGCCGCCGCATACGACACGGCGAACGGGAAGTGCTCCGACAGGCTCAGCAGCAGCAGGAAGAACACGCTGATCGCGCAGCCCACCAGCAGGTACTGCACCGGGTGCACCCGGCGGCGCAGCAGCAGCTCGACCATCGCGACCGCGACGAAGGTGAGGCCGATGAAGAGCAGGCCGTACTTGATCGCCCGGTCGCTCAGCGTGTAGGGGTTGACCGGGTCGATGAAGGCCACGCCGAAGGCCTCGGGCGGGCGAGCCCCGCGGACCTCGTCGGG
>NZ_JBFUGN010000676.1:0-3406 GCF_056402895.1 Rhizobacter sp. P3_B12
GGCTGGCCCAGGCGCTCAGGAGGTCTTCAGCGCAGAACATCAGCCGAGTCGCTAGACTGGCCGTCGATGCACTCTGCGAGCGCTCGACCCGCCCGATGCCCGAACAATCCGAACCCCTCGGCCCCCTTGCTGCCGGCCCCTCCCCTGCGAGCGCATCGCCGCCGGGGCGTGCGCTCGACATCGCCGCACTGGGCCTCGAGGCACGCGATCGTGCCGTGCTGGTCTCGATGACGCGCATGCTCGACGGCCAGGCCGGCCTGCGCCTGCGCTGGGTGGAAGACGCCACTGCCTGCACCACGCTCTTCGTGCCGCACGACTGGTCGCAGTATGTCTCGCCACCGCGGGTGCTGGTGCGGCTCACGCCACGCGGCGCGACGCCGGCCGACTCGCCGCGCGGCCTGTCGGTGGCCTCGCCGCTGCGGGTCAGCGAGATGACCGATGTGCTCGAAGCCGCCGCAGCGCTGTACGAGCTGGCGCGCGGCGCCGTGCAGCGCGAGCATGCCCGCATGGCGCTGTACGCATTGCGGGACCTGCTGGTCGGGGCACTGCTCGCCGGCGAGCGTCGACGAACGCTGTTCGGCGTGGGTGACGGGCACGGCCTGGTCGTCGACTTCCGCACGGGTGACATCACGAGCTCGCTGCCGCAGGCCGAGTTGCTGGCGCGGCCGTTGCATGTGGCCGACCCGCAGCGCGCGCCCGACGCCGTTTCGTGGCCGGGTGCGACCCACACCTTGCGGCTGTCGACCTTGCTGTGGGGCCTGACGCACGTCCTCATCGACCAGGGCGTCTCGCCCCGCACCATCAATGGCCGCTACCAGCTCATACGCCCGCTCGAGCCTGCGGCCCTTGCGCGCCCGAGCACGCCGCGGCTGGTGACCGCCTGGACGCAGCGCGCCATGGGCGTTGGCGAAGCGGCCGCGGCGGGCCGGCTCTCGGCCTTCGAGATCCTGTGGTTCCTGAGCACGGCATTGGCCCTGGGCATCGCCGTGCCGGCGACCGAGTCACAGGCGGGCACGACGCAAGCCTGACCTCATCCCCCCGCCTCATCCCGCCGGTGCGCCAGCCGGTACAGCACTGGCAGCACCAGCAGCGTCAGCGCCGTCGACGACAGGATCCCGCCGATCACCACCGTGGCGAGCGGCCGCTGCACCTCGGCCCCGGTGCCGGTCGCGAGCGCCATCGGCACGAAGCCGAGCGAGGCCACCAGCGCCGTCATCAGCACCGGGCGCAGGCGCGTCAGCGCCCCTTCGTGGATGGCTGAATCCAGCGGCTGGCCGCGCTCGCGCAGGTTGCGGATGAACGACAGCATCACCAGGCCGTTCAGCACCGCGACGCCCGACAGCGCAATGAAGCCGATCGCCGCGGAGATCGACAGCGGGATGCCTCGCATCCACAGCGCGACGATGCCGCCGGTCAGCGCGAACGGAATGACGGTGAACACCAGCAGGCCGTCCTTGATGTTGCCGAACATCGCGAACAGCAGCGTGAACACCAGCAGCAGCGAGACCGGTACCACCACCTGCAGCCGCTTCGTCGCGGACTGCAAATTCTCGAACTGGCCGCCCCAGGTCATCCAGTAGCCGCTCGGCAGCTTCACCTGCTGGCCGATGGCCTGCGCGGCCTCCGCGACGAAGCTGCCGAGGTCGCGCTCGCGCACGTTGGCGCTGACCACGATGCGCCGCTTGCCGTCTTCGCGGCTGACCTGGTTCGGGCCCGGCGCCAGCGACAGCGTGGCCACCTCGCTCAGCGGGATGAAGCGCTGCGCGTTGCCAGTCCCCTTCGGCAGCGCGATCGGCAGGCGGCGGATGGCCTCCTGGTCGGAGCGCAGGTGCTCGGGCAGGCGCACCAGGATGTCGAAGCGCCGGTCGCCCTCGAACAAGGTGCCGGCCTCGCGCCCGCCGATCGCGGTGGCCAGCGTGTCCTGCACGTCCTGCACGTTCAGGCCGTGGCGCGCCGTCTTCTCGCGATCGATCTGCACGGTGAGCATCGGCAGGCCGCCGGTCTGCTCGACGTTCACTTCCGCGGCACCCGGGATGCCTTGCAACGTGCTGGCGACGCGGGCCGCGGTGGCGTCGAGCACCGCCATGTCGTCGCCGAACACCTTGACGGCCACGTCCGCCCGCACCCCCGAGATCAGCTCGTTGAAGCGCAGCTGGATCGGCTGCGAGAACTCATAGTTCTGCCCCGGCAGCCCGGCCACCTCGGCCTTCACCGCCGCGACCAGCTCGTCGCGCGTCCTGCGCGGTTGCGGCCAGTCGTCCATCGGCTTGAGCATCACGTAGCTGTCGGAGATGTTGGGCGGCATCGGATCGGCGGCGATCTCGGCCGTGCCGGTGCGGGCGAACACCCGCTCGATCTCCGGGAACTTCGCCTTCAACGTGCGTTCCAGCTGCTGCTGCATCGCGACCGATTGCGACAGGCTGGTGCCCGGGATGCGCAGCGCCTGGATCGCGAAATCGCCCTCGTCGAGGCTCGGCACGAACTCGCTGCCCAGCCGCGTCGCGAGCAGGCCCGACAGCAGCACCGCCACGCCGGCGCAGGTCAGCACCAGCGGCTTCGCGGCCATCGCCCGCCGCAGCAGCGGCTCGTAGGCGCGCCGCGCCCAGCCCATCAGCCGGTTCTCCGTCTCGGCCACCTTGTCGCCGATGAAGAGCGCCACCGCCGCCGGCACGAAGGTCACCGACAGGATCATCGCGCCGACCAGCGCGATCACGACGGTGAACGCCATCGGGTGGAACATCTTCCCCTCGACGCCGGCCAGCGCGAAGATCGGCAGGTAGACGATCATGATGATCAGCTGCCCGAAGAGCAGTGGCCGCCGCGCCTCCTGCGACGCGAGGAACACCTCGTGGAAGCGCTCGGCGCGGGTCAGCGGCCGGCCGTGGTGCGCCTGCGCATGGGCCAGGCGGCGCACGCAGTTCTCGACGATGACGACCGCGCCGTCGATGATGATCCCGAAGTCCAGCGCCCCGAGGCTCATCAGGTTGGCGCTGACCTTCTGCTGCACCATGCCCGTGAAGGTGAACAGCATGGCCAGCGGGATCACCATCGCCGTCAGCACCGCCGCGCGGATGTTGCCGAGGAACAGGAACAGGACCGCGATCACCAGCACCGCGCCTTCCAGCAGGTTCCGCTTGACGGTGGCGATCGCCTTGTCGACCAGCACCGTGCGGTCGTAGACCGTGGTCGCGTGCACGCCGGCCGGCAGGTTGCGGTTGATCTCGGCCATGCGCCGGTCCACCGCCTGCGAGACGGTGCGGCTGTTCTCGCCGATCAGCATGAAGACGGTGCCGAGCACCACCTCGCGGCCGTTGTCGGTGGCGGCGCCGGTGCGCAGCTCGCGCCCGATCTCGACGCTCGCCACGTCGCGGATGCGCACCGGCACGCCGGCCTCGTTGCGCAGCAC
>NZ_JBFUGN010000677.1:0-3405 GCF_056402895.1 Rhizobacter sp. P3_B12
ACTTCAACCACCGGCTGCAGGCGGCCGGCGTCACGCTGCGCCTGAACACGCGGGCGACGGCCGGGCTGCTGGTGGCCGGCGATTTCGAGCGCGTGCTGCTCGCCACCGGCGTGACGCCGCGCGATCCGAAGATCCCCGGCCAGGAGCTGCCGCACGTGCTCAGCTACATCGACGTGCTGCTGCAGCGCAAGCCGGTGGGCGACAAGGTGGCGGTGATCGGCGCCGGCGGCATCGGCTTCGACGTGGCGGAGTTCCTCGTCACGCCGCCAGGACACTCGCCGACGATGAACCTCGCCGAATGGCGGGCCGAGTGGGGCGTGGCCGATCCGTCCGAGGTGCGCGGCGGCGTCGTGCCGGCCCGGCCCGCGCCGGCGGCACGGCAGGTGGTGTTGCTGCAGCGCAAGAGCGGCAAGCTCGGCAAGGGGCTCGGCAAGACGACCGGCTGGATCCACCGCGCGGCCCTGCAGATGAAGCAGGTCGAGATGATCGGCGGCGTCAACTACGAGCGCATCACGCCGCAGGGCTTGTTCGTCACCTACGGCGAAGAACGGCGCGACGGCCAGCTGATCGAATGCGACACGGTCGTGCTGTGCGCCGGCCAGCTGCCGCTGCGCGAGCTGCTGGAACCGCTGCGCGCATCGGGTGTGGCCACTGACTTGATCGGCGGCGCCGACGAAGCGGCCGAACTCGACGCGAAGCGCGCCATCGACCAGGGCACACGGATTGCCCTGGCGCTTGAATGAGCCGTCTGTTGCGCACCGCCTTCGTCACCCTGCTGTTCTGCCTCACGGGCCTGGGGGGATGCGCCAGCCTGCCGCCGCCGCAGCCGCATGCGCCGGTGCAGGCACTGGCCGATCCGGAGAACACCGCGCTCGGCAGGTTCGTCGCGGCCAATGCGCCGTCGCCGGGCATCTCGGGCTTTCGCGTGCTGGCCTCGGGCGACGATGCGTTCGCCGCGCTGACCGCGCTGGCCGATCGCGCGCAGAAGACGCTGGACCTGCAGTACTACCTGATCCACAGCGATGAATCGTCGCGCGCGCTGATGCAGCGCGTGCGCGCGGCCGCCGACCGCGGCGTGCGCGTGCGGCTGCTGATCGACGACCTGAACACCGCCGGCCAGGACGATGCGCTGCTGCGCCTGACGCAGCACTCGCGCATCGAGGTGCGGCTGTACAACCCGTTCCCGTCGGGCCGCATGGCGACCTTGAGCCGCGTGATGGCCTCGCTGACCGACGCCGGCCGCATCAACCACCGCATGCACAACAAGATGTTCGTCGCCGACAACGCGCTGGCCGCGACCGGCGGGCGCAACCTGGGCGACGCCTACTTCGTGCAGAGCGCGCAGAGCAACTTCCTCGACATCGACGTGCTGGTGGCCGGGCCGGCGGTGAAGGCGCTGTCGGCGGTGTTCGACGGGTTCTGGAACGACCCGCTGGCGTATCCGATCGGCCTGGTGGTCGATGTGCCAGCCGCCTCGGCGGCTGCGACTGTGTCGACCTCTGCGAGCCAGGCTGACGCACCCGATCACCCGGCGAGCGCGCTGGCCGGCGAGGCGGCGGCCTCGGCCCCGGCGATCGTGGCGAGCGCCGCCCGCTCGCCGCTCGGCAGCGAGCTCGCACGCAACCAGCTGAAGCTGGTGTGGGCGCCGTCGCGCGTGCTGGCCGACAAGCCGACCAAGGCCAGCGCACCGGCCACCGAGGAGGCACCCGTGCCGCCGCACGAGGTGATCAGCGACGACGTCGAGGGCCTGCTGCGCGGCGCGCGCAGCGAGGTGGTGCTGATCTCGCCGTACTTCGTGCCCGGCGCGCGCGGCATGGCGCTGATCGACGACCTGAAGCGCCGCGGCGTGCGCCTGCGCGTGCTGACGAACTCGCTGGCCACCACCGACGCGCCGGCGGTGCACATCGGCTATGCGCGCTACCGCGAGCCGATGCTGAAGGCCGGCGTCGACCTGCGCGAACTGCGCGTGCACCTGGACCTGCCGCGCAGCAAGGTCGGCTCGTTCGGCTCGTCGCAGGCCTCGCTGCATGCCAAGGTGCTGGTGATCGACCAGCGCGACGTGCTGATCGGCTCGATGAACATGGACCCGCGCTCGGCCCGGCTGAACACCGAGATGGGCGTCGTGATGCACAGCCCGGAGATCGCGCGCCAGATGCTGCAGCTGTACGACGAGGTCGGCAGCGCCAACAGCTACCGGCTGTCGCTCGACGCCGAGGGCCGGCTGCTGTGGACGCTGTCGCCGCCCGGCGGCGCGCCGAAGGTGCTGACCAGCGAACCGGAGGCGAGCCTGTGGCTGAAGCTGACGGTGAAGCTGCTGTCGCCGTTCGCGCCGGAGGAAATGTTGTGAGGATGCTGCGCGCCGGTGCGTCCTCCGACCACATTTCACGCTGATTTCACGACCGGTTCACCTGTCCCGCTTGCGGCACTGAGATGATGCCGCCCGTGCGCCGTCAAGAGCATGGCGCGGATGGGGGAGGGGGAACCCGTGGGATTGAATCGAAAGCAATGGGCCGGCGTCGCCGTCGCGGTGGTGCTGGTGGGCGGCGGGATCGCGGCCGCGACACTCGGCTGGTCGCGCTTCGGCGGCAACATCAACGCACTCGAGGTGGACCTCGGGCATCCGCAGGCCTACGTGTCGACGCCGGCGCTGTCGCGCCTGCCACGCGACCTGGTCAAGGCGCCGGTGCTGCGCGACGTGCTGACCGAGGACTTCGCGTTCTATTACGAGGAGCATGAGAGCCGCCTCGGCCTGCAGGGCGCGCTGAAGCGCATCGCCTTCGAACACGACACCACGCTCGGCGACAAGCTGATCGAGCTGGCGCTGGACGAGCCGGCCGAGATGGCGTTCTGGACCGACGCCAAGGGCGCGCCGCGCCACTGGGTGATCGCGATGACGCGCGGCGTGCTGGCCCGCACGCTGCAAGGTGCTGCCGCGCTCGCCACCAGTGACCGCCAGCTCAGCGTGATCGACCAGATCCGCGTCAACGGCGACACGCTGCCGGTGTATGCGCTGACGCTGTCGCCGCGCCGCACGCTGGCGCTGGTGGCGCAGGGCAACCGCGTGGTCGTGCTCAGCGATCCGGGCCTGCTGTTCGACAGCGAACGCCAGGTCGACGCCCGGTCGCGCGACGCCGTGGCCGCGCTGCTGTCGGCCGATGCGAAGACGCAGGCGGTGTACCGGCGCGACTTCGGCCTCGGCGAGGCCGGCAACGGCCACACCCTGGTCGCCGACGCGCGGCTGATGTCGTTCGGCTACCAGCACTTCTTCCCCGGCCTGAAGGCCTTGCGCTTCGACCTCGCGCCGGGCGGCGCGGTGCTGGCCACGCACCTGCGCGTCGACAAGCCCGCGGCGCTGCCGGCCGCACCGGCCGACCGCGCGCTGTGGTCGGCCGTGCCGGCCAACCC
>NZ_JBFUGN010000678.1:0-3403 GCF_056402895.1 Rhizobacter sp. P3_B12
GCAGCGGCCTGGCGCGCTCGTTCCAGATCACCAACATCTTCCCGAAGCTGACCGTGTTCGAGAACGTGCGCATCGCGGTGATGCAGCGCCATCGCCTGCAGTACAACGTGTGGCGCCGCATCGAGCGCATGGGGGCGATCCGCGAGGAGACCGATCGGCTGCTCGAACGCGTGCGGCTGCAGCAGCACGCGGCCACGCTGGGCGGCGAGATGAGCTACAGCGGCCAGCGCTCGCTGGAGCTCGCGATGACGCTGGCCTCGGACCCGCAGGTGGTGCTGCTCGACGAACCGATGGCGGGCATGTCGAGCGAGGAGACGCAGTACACCGCGGCGCTGATCCGCGAGGTGACGGCAGGGCGCACGCTGCTGCTGGTGGAGCACGACATGGACGTGGTGTTCTCGCTCGGCGAGCGCATCAGCGTGCTGGTCTACGGGCAGCTCGTCGCGACCGGCACGCCGGCCGAGATCCGCAGCCACCAGGGTGTGCGCGAGGCCTACCTGGGCGAGGAGCACGACGCATGAGCGCCATCGAGGGGCAGCCGCTGCTGCGCGTGGACGGCCTGCATGCCCACTATGGCAAGAGCCACGTGCTGCGCGGCGTGAGCCTGCAGGTGGGCCGCGGCGAGGTCGTCAGCCTGCTGGGTCGCAACGGCTCGGGCCGATCGACCACCTTGAAGGCGCTGATGGGCCTGGTGCCGCCGAGCGCCGGCCGCATCGAGCTGGCAGGCCGCGCGCTCGCCGGCGCGCCACCGCATGCCATCTGCCGCGCGGGCCTGGCCTATGTGCCCGAGGAGCGCGAGGTGTTCGCGAACCTGACGGTGGACGAGAACCTGCGCATGGGCGAGCAGCCGCCGGTGGCCGGCGCGGTGCGCTGGAGCGTGGCGCAGATGTTCGACTGGTTCCCGCGCCTGAAGGAGCGCCGCGGCACCAAGGCGGGCAGCCTGTCCGGCGGCGAGCAGCAGATGCTGACGATGTGCCGCTCGCTGCTCGGCAACCCGCTCGCGATCCTGATCGACGAGCCGACCGAAGGCCTGGCGCCGAAGATCGTCGCGCAGGTCGCCGAGTGCATCCAGGACATGCAGCGGCACGGCGTCTCGGTCGTGCTGGTGGAGCAGAAGCTCGCCATCGCGCTGAAGGTGTCGAGCCGCGTCTGCGTGATGGGCCACGGCCACATCGTCTTCGAGGGCAGTCCGGCGCAGCTGCTGGCCGACACCTCGATGCAGCAGCAGTGGCTCGCCGTCTGAAATTTCAAACTCCCGGAGAGCCCATGGCAACACCCCCCGACAAGGTCATCATCAGCTGCGCCGTCACCGGCTCGGTCCACACGCCGACGATGTCCCCGCACCTCGCGCTGACGCCGGACCAGATCGCCGAACAGGCCATCGAGGCGGCCGAGGCCGGCGCGGCCATCCTGCACCTGCATGCACGCGACCCGGTCGACGGCCGGCCGACGCCGGACCCGAAGGTGTTCGACCAGTTCGTGCCGCGCATCCGCGCCGCGACCGACGCGGTGATCAACATCACCACCGGCGGCAGCACGCGCATGACGCTGGACGAGCGCCTGGCCTACCCGCTGCAGGCGCGGCCCGAGATGTGCTCGCTGAACATGGGCTCGATGAACTTCTCGATCCACCCGATGGCGCGCAAGTACAGCGAGTGGCGCCACGACTGGGAGAAGCCGCACATCGAGGGCATGGAAGACCTGATCTTCCGCAACACCTTCCGCGACATCAAGCACATCCTCGAGGTGCTGGGCCAGGGCTGCGGCACGCGCTTCGAGTTCGAGTGCTACGACGTGGGCCACCTCTACACGCTGGCCCACTTCATGGACGAAGGGCTGGTCGAGGGACCGCTGTTCATCCAGAGCATCTTCGGCATCCTCGGCGGGCTGGGCGYGGACCCGGAGAACCTGGTGACGATGCGCACGACGGCCGACCGCCTGTTCGGCCGCCAGAACTACCGCTTCTCGGTGCTGGGAGCCGGACGCCACCAGATGCCGCTGCTGACGATGGCCGCGGTGCTGGGCGGCAATGTGCGGGTCGGCCTGGAGGACAGCCTGTACCTGGAGAAGGGGCGCCTCGCGCGCTCGTGCGCCGAGCAGGTGCGCAAGATCCGCCGCATCCTGGAGGAGCTGTCGCTGGAGGTCGCGACGCCGGCCGAGGTGCGCGCGATGCTGGCGCTGAAGGGACGGGACGCATGAAGAAGCACCTGAAGGACAAGGTGGCGATCGTGACCGGCGCCGGCGGTGGGCTCGGCCGCACGCATGCGCTGGAGCTGGCGCGCCATGGGGCGCGGGTGGTCGTGAATGACCTCGCGGGGCGCGACGACGGTGCCGCGGCGCAGGCCGTGGCCGGCGAGATCCGCCAGCGCGGCGGCGAGGCGCTGGTGCAGCTCGGCGACGTGACGGTGCCGGGCGACATGCAGGCGATGGCGGATGCGGCGGTGGCGCGCTGGGGGCGCATCGACATCCTGGTGAACAACGCCGGCATCCTGCGCGACCGGAGCTTCGCGAAGATGTCGCTCGACGACTTCAGGCTGGTGTTCGACGTGCACGTGATGGGTGCCGTCAATGCGACGAAGGCGGTGTGGGCGCAGATGCAGGCGCAGCGCCACGGCCGCATCGTGATGACGACCTCGTCGAGCGGGCTGTACGGCAACTTCGGCCAGTCGAACTACGGCGCGGCGAAGATGGCCCTGGTGGGGCTGATGCAGACGCTGGCACTGGAAGGCGCGAAGTATGGCGTGCACGTGAACTGCCTGGCGCCCACCGCCGCGACCGGCATGACCGAAGGCGTGCTGCCGCCCGAGGCGCTGGCCCGGCTGGGCGCCGAGCGCGTGAGCCCGGCGCTGCTCGCGCTGGTCGGCGACGAGGCCCCCACGCGCATGATCCTGCTGGCGGGCGCGGGCAGCTTCGAGAGCGCGAACATCACGATGACGCAGGGCCTGCACCTGGGCGATGCACACGACGTGGCCGAGCGGTTGTGTGCGCGGCTGGACGAGGTCACGGCCCGTGCCGATGAGGTCGTGCCCGCGTCGGGATGGGAGCAGTACCAGCTGGAGCTGGCGAAGGCCGTACCAGGGGTATGCAGCCGCAGTTGACGTCGGAGAGAATGTGAACCTCGCGGCGGCGGACATAGGGAACCTCTGCCGTTCCTGTGTCTGCGGGCGGCGGCCTTGCCAAATCCACACGAGCACCGAGGGGGAAATATTGATGCAATGGCGTAGTCGCTGGCTGCGAATTGGCGTGGGCGTGTCCGGCGCTTGCCGGCTCCTGTTGTGCCGGGTGTCGTCGGCACTGGTGGCAGTGCCGGCCTTGCTGGCGGCATCGTCGACGTGGGCCGGCTGCGATCTCAAGCAGATGGAGATCCCGGTGCGCGTCGTCGACCAGCGCCCGATTGCAATCC
>NZ_JBFUGN010000679.1:0-3401 GCF_056402895.1 Rhizobacter sp. P3_B12
CTCGAAGGTCTGGCGCTCCAGCGTCTCGCGCAAGGGTTGCGACAGCAGCAGCACCTGCAGGTTCGGCGGCAGGCCGAGCTCCATGCGCAGCCGCAGTTCATGGGCTTCGATGTAGGGCCGCTGCGGCGAACCCCATTCGAGGCGCCACGGCTTGCTGTCCATGCCGCCGTCGATGACGAAGCCTTCTTCCTCGCGCACGCGCTTGAAGGCCATCTTGTTCTCGCGGGCCCATTCCGACACCGCCCGCCAATCCGGGCCGTCGGGCTTGCCAGAGATCAGTCGTTTGATCGCGTCGAGCATGAAGGCCGTGCTTGAACTAGAGTCGCATCCACGCAGCACGCCCGTGCTGCAGACAGTCGACCTGAGGAAGACAAGATGATCGAAGTGTATTCGTGGGCCACGCCGAATGGCCACAAAGTTCACATCATGCTGGAAGAGTGCGGGCTGCCGTACAAGGTGACGGCGGTGGACATCGGGGCCGGCGATCAGTTCAAACCCGAATTCCTCGCGATCAGCCCGAACAACAAGATCCCGGCGATCGTCGATCCCGATGGTCCGGACGGCCAGCCGATCTCACTGTTCGAGTCAGGCGCCATCCTGATGTACCTCGCCGGCAAGACCGGCAAGCTGCTGCCCACCGGCACCACCGAGCGCTACCAGGTGCTCGAATGGCTGATGTTCCAGATGGGCGGCGTCGGCCCGATGCTCGGCCAGGCGCATCACTTCCGCATCTACGCGCCCGAGAAGATCGAGTACGCGATCAACCGCTACACCAACGAGGCGAAACGCCTCTACGGCGTGATGGACAAGCGGCTCGCGAAGTCGAAGTACATCGCCGGCCCGGCGTACAGCATCGCCGACATCGCGATCTTCCCGTGGCTGCGCTCGTGGAAGAACCAGGGCATCGACTGGAACGACTTCCCGCACCTGAAGGGCTGGTTCGACGAGATCGCCGCCCGCCCCGCGGTGCAGCGCGGCGTTGCGGTGCTGGCCGAGCACCGCAAGCCGCTCAACGACGAGAAGGCCCGCAACGCGCTGTTCGGCAAGCAGCAGTACGAGCGGCGCTGACTTCTCTATCTGACGCCGCCTTCTGTCGACCCTCTACTTCTCGATGGTCTTGTTCCAGCGCGCGTTCCATGCAGGCCGGTTCGCGTTGATGCTCTCCCAATCGAGCGTCACCGCGTTCTTCATCCACTGAGAGATCTGCGCGACCTGCGTGGCCCCCTCGCCGACCGCGGGCGCCTTCGGGTTGGTCGGGATCTGGCTGCCGTACTGCAGCACGTTGGCCTGTGCCAGCGGGCTCAGCAGGAACTCGGCGAGCTTCTGCGCCAGCTCGGGCTCGTTGTTGTTCGCGATCACGCACTGGCCGACCATCAGCACCACCGAGCCTTCCTTGGGCTGCGCGTACTCCACCGGGATGCCCTTCACCTTGAGCGCCGCCACCGCGGTGGGCGTCAGCGGGAACAACGCGGCCTCGCCGGTCTGCACCATCTCGGAGAGCTTGGCCGAGCTCGGGATGTACTCGAGCACGTTCGGGCCGATCTTGTCCGGCCAAGCCTTGAAGCCGGGCTCGACGTTCTTGTCGTTGCCGCCCTGGATGCGGTTGAACATCAGGAATCCGTGCAGCCCGAACGACGAGGACGACACCGACTGGAACACCACCTTGCCCTTGAACTTCGGGTCGGCGAGGTCCATCCACGAGGTCGGCGCGGCCCAGCCCTTCTCGGTGAACATCTTCTTGTTGTAGGCGAGGCCCGTCATGCCCAGGCTCACGCCGCTGGCCATGTCGCCCTTGAAGCGCGCGGCCGGGTACAGGTCGTTCAGCGCCGGGCTCGGCCGCTGCTTCTCGCACAGCCCCATGCCGATCGCGCGCACCATGATGCCGTCGTCGAGGAACATCACGTGCATCTGCGGCTTGTCCTTGTTGGCCTGGGCCTTCGCGAGGATGTCCGACGAGGTGCCCGGCACGACGACGACCTTGGCGCCGTACATCTTCTCGAAGGCGGGGAACACGTACTGGGTGTACGCCTTCTCCATCGTGCCGCCGTTCATGCCGATGTAGATCGTCTTGGCCTGTGCGTGCGCAGCGCCGGCGGACAGCAGCGCGGCCGCGGCGGCTGCGGCACCCAGCAGGTGACGGCGGGCACGGAGCGAGGAAGTGCTTGGCATGGTCGATCCTTTCAACGATGAGACAACTCGGGATGTGATGCGGGCGCGGAGGCCGTCGAGGGCGTCGGCGGCGCGGCAAACCGCTCGATACCGAACGCGGCGATCGGCGTGCTGGTGTGGCCGTCGCGGGCCAGTTCGGCCAGCACCTCGCCAACGGCCGGCCCGATCTGGAAGCCCGCCCCCGCGAAGCCGAAGCCGTGGATCAGCCCGGGCATCGTGCGGCTGCAGCCGAGCACCGGTTCGCGGTCGGGCAGGTAGCCTTCGGTGCCGCTCCAGGTGCGGATCAGCTGGGCATCGCGCAGCGCGGGGATCAGCTCGATCGCCTGGCCGGCCAGCGTGGTGATCGCGTCGCGCTCGGAGCGCGCACGGTCGGCATCGAGCGCGAGGCCCGCGCCGCCGCCCAGCACCAGGTTGCCGCGCGCCACCTGGCGGCAGTAGATGCCCCCGCCCTCGACGCCGAGGCTCCAGTCCATCAGGTGCGGCAGCGGCTCGGTGACGGCCATCGCCGGGTGGCCGGAGTGCATCGGCACCGGCTCGCCGAACTGCGCCGCGAGCTGCCCGGCCCAGGCGCCGGCGCAGTTCAGCAGCAGCGGCGCGTGCACCTCCAGCGTGTTTCCCGACCTCAGCGTGAACCCATTGCGGTCGCCGATCACCTCGTCGACCGGCGTGCGCTCCAGCACCACGGCCCCCGCCTGCTCGGCGGCACGCGCGAACGCGGGCGAGACCAGCCGCGGGTTGGCCTGGCCGTCTTCACGGCACAGCGAGCCGCCGACCGCCTTCGCGCCCAGCCACGGGCACAGGGCGCGCAGGCGCTCGCCGGAGATCAGCTCCAGCTCGAGGTCGAAGCCCTGGGTCATCGTGCGGTAGCGCTCCAGCGAGGCCATGTCGGCCGCGCTGCGCGCGATCTTGAAATGGCCGCTGCGCACGTATTCGCCGTCGGTGCCGATCAGCTCCGGCAAGCGGCCCCACAGCTCGTGCGCACGCTGCGCGAGCGGCAGCTGGGACAGCGGCCGGCCCTGCCGCCGCACGCCGCCATAGTTGACGCCGCTGGAGCGCGMGCCGCACAGGTCGCGCTCCAGCAGCACCACCTTGAGCCCCATGCGGCGCAGCGCGAGCGCGGCCGAGCTGCCGACGATGCCGCCGCCGACGATCGCGACATCGGTGACGATCCGCCGGGCCGTCATCGGGTGACCTCCGCTTCGCGCAGCGCCACGAACGGCACCGGCTTGATC
>NZ_JBFUGN010000680.1:0-3399 GCF_056402895.1 Rhizobacter sp. P3_B12
CACCTGCGGCGCCCACGGCGCCCGTCGCGCCGCTGACGGTGATCCAGGCCGCCGTCGGCAACGCGATCCACCTGGTGCCGGTGGTCGAGGTGCTGTATTTCGAGGCGGCCGACAAGTACGTGCGGGTCGTCACGCTGGAGCGCGAGTACCTGGTGCGCATCTCGCTGCGCGAACTGCTGCCGCAGATCGACCTGCAGCGCTTCTGGCAGATCCACCGCGGCACGGTGGTGCGCTCGGACGCCATCGCTACCGCGCTGCGGGACGAGGCCGGCAAGATCACGCTGACCTTGCGCGGCCACGCCGACCGGCTCGCTGTGAGCCGGCTCTACGCGCAGCTCTTCAAGCCGATGTGATCAGTGGCGGTGGCCATCGCGCCCGTCACGCCCGCCGCGGTCGTCACGGCGGCCGTCATGGTCGTGGTAGTCGTGGTGGTCATGGCGCCCATCCCAGCGCGGCACCACCACCGGCACCGGGCGCACCACCGGATAGGTGTGATAGACCGGATACGGCCGGTAGACCGGGTAGGGGCGATAGACCGGACGCGGGCGGTAGACCACCACCGGCGCGGGCTGCACGTAGACCGGGGCCGGTGCGTAGTAGGCCGGCTGCACGTAAACCGGCTCGGCATAGACCGGCTGCGAATACACCGGCCCGCTCGACACGACGGTGGTCACCGGCGGCAGGTTGACGCCGATCGACCATTGCACATTGGCGGCATGCGCGCCTGCGGTGGCCAGCGCACCCACCAGGGCCAGCGCGGCGACGAACGGGGTCTTGCGATTCAACATCGTGAACTCCTGTGTTCCAGACACTGCGATCGCAGTGTCATGGGTCTACAACGTCACAACGTGTTCCCACGAAGACCGGTTTCCGTGTCGATTGGTAAGCCGCAGGTTTCTGGAAGGTTAAGTTGGCGGCCTGACGCGCCTTACTGACGGGCGCGGTGCATCGCCAGTTCCAGCAGCGAGCGCAGGTCGCCGAGTTCGGTCAGCACCTCGAACGAGAAGCCGGCGCGGCCCGGGCGGTCGCTCAACAGCAGCTCGTCGAAGTACGCCGGCAGGCTCAGCGGCTTCTCCCACAGCGCGGCCAGCCGGTTGACGACGTGCGGGTGGCGCTGCGCCGTGGTCAGCGGCCGGTAGCGCGGCGGCAGCGCGGCCAGCCATTCTTCGGCGATGCCGCTCAGCCCGTCGCGCTGCGGCGCGCGTTTCGGCGGCGGCGTGCGGTGCGGCAGGCCGATCGGCCCGTCCAGCAGCGCCGACGGCGCGGTGGCCATCCAGCCGGTCTGGCTGGGCGAGAAGTCGAACATGAAGTTCGACGAACGCGGCGGTGTGTTCATGGCATCGATTGTTCGACTGCATCCATGGGCTGGAAAGACCATGACGCCCCTCTGCTCGCGGGGGTGGATGCAAATAGACACACCAACGCGTGAAGAAAATCACGATCGGGCAATCGCCCAGGCGCCTCCAGGGGCGCGAACTACAATGAATTCACGCTTCGCACCCTCGCGCGGCGTTCCCAACCCCTTGAATCCCCAGCGCATTTCATGAGCGACCCCCACAGCAAGGCATCTCCTGGCGAGTCCGCCGCCCCCGACGTTCGGCCGACCAATTTCCTGCGGCAGATCATCGAGCGCGACCTCGACCAGGGACGCTACGCGGGTCGCCATTTCGCCGGATCCCCCGGCGACGCCGCCCACCAGGCCGGCGGGCCGCTCGACGCGGCGCGCATCCGCACCCGCTTCCCGCCCGAGCCGAACGGCTACCTGCACGTCGGCCACGCGAAGAGCATCTGGCTGAACTTCGGACTGGCGCGCGACTTCGGCGGCGTGTGCCACCTGCGCTTCGACGACACCAACCCCGAGAAGGAAGAGCAGGAGTACGTCGACGCCATCATCGAACTGGTGAAGTGGCTGGGCTTCGACTGGCGCAGCGACGTGAACGGCGCGCCGGTCGACCACCTCTACTACGCCAGCAACTACTTCGAGTTCATGTACCGCGCGGCCGAGGCGCTGATCGGCGCCGGCCACGCCTACGTCGACGAGCAGAGCGCCGAGGCGATGAAGGCCACGCGCGGCGACTTCAACACGCCCGGCACCGACAGCCCGTTCCGCAGCCGCACGCCGGCCGAGAACCTGGCGCGCTTGCGCGAGATGCGCGACGGCAAGCTGGCCGACGGCGCCGCGGTGCTGCGCGCGAAGATCGACATGGCGTCGCCGAACATCAACCTGCGCGACCCGGCGCTCTACCGCATCAAGCGCGCGACGCACCACAACACCGGCGACACCTGGTGCATCTACCCGATGTACACCTATGCGCACCCGATCGAAGACGCGCTCGAGCAGATCACGCACAGCATCTGCACGCTCGAGTTCGAAGACCAGCGCCCGTTCTACGACTGGCTGCTCGACACGCTGTGCGGCCTGGGCCTGCTCGCGCAGCCGCGCCCGCACCAGCATGAGTTCGCGCGGCTGAACCTGACCTACGTGATCACCAGCAAGCGCAAGCTGAAGCAGCTGGTCGACGAGAAGCACGTCGATGGCTGGGACGACCCGCGCATGCCGACGCTGGCCGGCCTGCGCCGCCGCGGCTACACGCCGGCGGCGATCCAGCTGTTCTGCGAGCGCATCGGCGTGACCCGCGACTACAGCTGGATCGACTACGGAACGCTCGAAGGCGCGCTGCGCGACGACCTGGAAGCCAAGGCACCGCGGGCCATGACGGTGATCGATCCGGTGAAGCTGAAGCTCGTCAACTGGGCCGAGGTGTTCGGCAGCGCTGCGCACATCGAGCCTTGCCATGCGCCGGCGCACCCGCACCAACCCGAGCTCGGCCAGCGCGAATTCGGCCTCGGGCCCGAGCTGTGGATCGAGCGCGACGACTACGCCGAGACGCCGCCGAAGGGCTTCTTCCGGCTGTTCCCGGGCAACAAGGTGCGGCTGAAGTACGGCGTCATCGTCGAATGCGTCGGCAGCGAGACCGATGCGAACGGCGAGCGGGTCGTGCTGGCGAAGGTGATCCCCGACACGAAGAGCGGCACGCCCGGGGCCGATGCAGTGAAGGTCAAGGGCACGATCACCTGGGTCGGCGTGCACGACGGTGTTCCGGCCGAGCTGCGGATCTACGACCGCCTGTTCACCGAGGCGCAGCCCGATGCCGGCGGCCGCGACTACCTGACGGTGCTGAACCCCGGCAGCAAGAAGGTCGTGCAGGGGTTCGTCGAGCCGTCACTCGCGAAGGCGCAGCCAGATGACAAGTTCCAGTTCGAGCGGCATGGGTACTTCGTGGCGGATCGAGTCGATTCCACGGCTGGAAAACTCGTGTTCAACCGCGTCACCAGCCTCAAGGACAGCTGGRGGAAATGACAGCCCCTCGGTCGACGGGTACGTCGACCGATCCCCCG
>NZ_JBFUGN010000681.1:0-3385 GCF_056402895.1 Rhizobacter sp. P3_B12
GCCCGAGGATCGAGGCCACGTCCTGCGGTGTGAGCGGCCGAGCCTGTGGATTCAGGGCCTGCACCGGCGGCAGCACCGGCACGCATTGCACGCCACCCTCGGCGATCAGCCGAGCGCTCTGGTAGCGGTTGCCGAAGGGATCGGTGCAGTCGAAGGCCGCGCCGGCGTGCGAGGCCATGCCCGCCATCAGCGCGCCGATCGACGCACGCAAGCCATGCGAACTCATGGTGGGCTCAGTACGCCGCAGCCATGTGGTCCGCGCGGCCACGGCGCGCCAGCGTCTCGGTCGGCGTCTCGCGGAAGTATTTGCGGTACGAGGTGACCAGCGTCGAGCGGTTGCGGATGCCCCAGCGCGCCGCGGTCTCGATCACGCTGTGGCCCGGGGCGTCGTCGCGCAGCAGGTCGGCGCGGATGCGCTCGACGCGGCAGCGCTGCATCACCTCGCCCGGCGTCATGCCCAGGTGGTTCTTGAAGGCCCACTGCAGCGCCCGCTCGGTCACGCCCATGTCGTCGGCGATCTCGCGCACGCTCAGCTCGGCGCAGTCCAGGTGCTCCAGCAGGTAGCGGTAGGCACGGCGGTACTTCGCCGGCAGCCGCATCTCGATGTCGTCCTTCACCGCCACCGGCGCCGCCGTGCCCGGCCGCGCGGCACGGTCGTCGAACGCCGATTCGGTGCGCACGCACTGCATCGACTCCAACGCATAGCGCTGGTAGTGGCGCATCGATTCGTCGACCCGGCCCGACAGCGCGCACACCTTGGCCAGGCAGTACGACAGCTCCATGCGCCAGCGCTGGCGGCCACCCATCTCGGCCTCGCGCGATTGCAGCGGCTCGAGCGTGGCGCGGGCCAGCTCGGCCTGGCGTTGCGTGATCGCGACCAGCGCGGTGTCCAGGCGCGCCTGGCGCTCGAGCGTCGCCAAGCCCAGCGTGCGCAGCCCGGCGATGTGCTCCGGCAGCGCGGCCTGCGCGCGGGCATCGCCGCCGCCGGCCATCACCAGGTCGCGCAGCTGGCGCAGCCGGCGCGCCACCAGCGCGAAGCGGCCGTAGGCGCTCATGCACTGGTCGATCGCCGACACCGGCTGCAGCTGGGCCGAGGCCGGCATGCGGTCGACCATCGGCGATTGCCAGAACACGTGGTCGCGCAGGTCGTCGTGGGCGCGGATCTCGCTTTGCGCGAGCAGCTCGACGCGCACCAGGCTCACCATCATCGCGAGCTGGGCCGAATCGTCGTCGCGGGCGATCTCGCTCGCCTCGTCGAGCGCCTGCATCGCGCGCTCCTTCTGGCCGAGGCCGTGGCGGGCCATCGCCATCGCGCACATCGCCTCCACCTTCTGCGCCGGCGTCGCGGCCTCGTCGACGGCCATGCGGCCGAAGCAGGCCGCGGCCGTGCCGTAGCGGTGCTGGTACAGGCTCAGGAAACCGGTGCCGCGGCACGACACCACGCGCACCGTGCCGCGCTGCGCGCCGCCGGCCAGCTTGACGGCCAGCCGGTAGGTTTCCTCGGCCTCTTCGGCGCGGTCCAGCGACAGCATCAGGTCGCCGCACAGCTGGGCCAGCTCGCTCAGCATGTCGTCGCCCAGGTGAGCCGGGCGGTCGCCCAGCAGCTCTTCGGCCTTCGAGACGGCTTCCTGGACGCGGCCTTCGAGCACCGGCGACATCAGGGCCTGGACATGTTCGTGGCGGGCCAGGACGGTGAGGACTTGAATCTGCATGGCGATCTCTCCTTTGGGTGCAAGGTCCGATGCAGGACCCGATGCAGCTCAGTCTCGTCATCGCACGAAAAAACAAGCTCATGAACTCTCAGTCACGCCTGTCGCCTCAAAAACGAGAACGGGCGGCGGACCGATTCGCACACTTGCGAAAACGGTTCCAGGCGAGCCCGAGCCTGACGCGAGGCTGACGCCGAAGCAGCCCGCCCGGGCCGCATCGGACCCGTTCCTGTCGCGTGATGCGCAAGCGTGATCCGTTTCACGAAAGTCCAGGTGTACCTGGCCTCGGATCGGCCGATTCTCAATCTTGAGAGCGTCTGCATCGGCTGAGGCCTGCGAGCGGGGTGGATGTCTCACGAACCCACTTGAATCCTCAGGACGAACAATGAAAAAGATCTGGCGCCGCGGGATGCCTTTCTCGCCCGAAGTGGCCCCGCTGGTGTCGCGCATGCCCGCGGTGGACGAATACCGCGAGTCGCTGCTGCGGCTGCAAGGGGTGTGGGACAGCCTGTCGATGCTCGGCCAGATGAGCGGCACGCTGCCCGACATCGGCGCGACGCGCGCGGCCTTCCAGTCGCTGTCGGAAGACCTGCTCGACAGCCTCGGCCGCACGCTGCTCGCCAACGTCGCGCAGCGCATGCGCAGCCAGGCGCAGGTGGCGATCGACATCCTGGTGCGCAACCTGTTCGAGCGCACCGCCGACATCGGCTTCCTGAGCACCGATTCGCAGTTGCGCGAGGTGCTGCGTGCGAGCCTGGGCGCCGACGGGGTCGACGCCGCCGCACTGCGCGCGCTGCAGGCCCGCTTCGCCGAGTACGCGGCCAAGTACACCGTGTATGACGACGTGATCGCGCTGGCACCGGACGGCCGCGTGCTGGCACGGCTCGACGATTCGATCGAGGTCCGCCCCGGCAGCTGCGAGCCCTGGCTCGCGCAGGCGCTGCAGGGCGGCCCGTATGTCGAGCACTTCGGCCCGTCCGCGCTGATGGGCGGCCGGCGCGCGCTGCTGTACGCGGCGGCGATCCGCGTCGACGAGCGCATCGAGGGCGTGCTGTGCCTGTCGTTCCGCTTCGACGACGAGATGCGCGCGATCTTCGCGCAGCTGCTGGAGCCGCGCGACCGCAGCGTGATCGTGCTGACCGATGGCGCCGATGCGGTGCTGGCCTCGTCCGACCCGTGGCAGGTGCCGGTCGGCGCGCCGCTGCCGCCGGCGACCTCCACGGCAGCCCACCCGCTCACCCGCTTCGCCGGACGCGAGTACCTGATGGTGCATGCCGCCGCGAGCGGCTACGAAGGCTACAGCGGCCCCGGCTGGTCGGCACGTGCGCTGGTGCCGGTGGACCAGGCCTTCGACACCGCCGAGCTGCAGGAGGGCCTGCATGACACCACGGCCGACGACGACCTGCTCGCCCGCCTCGACACCCGCGAGCTGTTCGGCGAGGCGCTGCGCACCATCCCCGCGCAGGCCCGCCACATCCAGCGCGACCTCTCGCGCGTGCTGTGGAACGGCCGCCTGCGGCCGGCCGGCGAAGGCACCTCGAACGCCTTCRCCGCAACGCTGCTGCGCGAGGTCGGCCAGACCGGCGAGCGCATCCGCCAGGTGTTCGAGCAGGCGATCTCGAACCTGCATCGCTCGACGCTGAACGCGGTGTTCGACGAGGCGCGCCACCATGCGC
>NZ_JBFUGN010000682.1:0-3380 GCF_056402895.1 Rhizobacter sp. P3_B12
CAGAAGGCGCGTGGGGGGAGGCTGTGGAGCGCCAATAAAGCCGGGGCGCCGGAGCTGGCTGGTTTCATGGCCCGCGTGCGCAGCACGCTTCGTGAACTGACTGTCGCCGACTGTTTGACCACAACGAACGAAGTGAGTGGCGGGAGTTTCGGCGACGGGCCATCAAACCAGTCAGCGCAGGGGAGTCAGCGCCCCCAGGGGCGATGACCGGCCCGGCCGGCGCGCCACAGCCTCCCCCCACGCGCCTTTGTCGCGCAGGACTCAAGACGTCAACAGCCCCCGGTCCCGCAGCATCGGTTCCACAGATGCATCGCGCCCCCGGAAGGCCCGGTAGGTCTCCCCCGGCTCACGGCTGTTGCCCACGGAATAGACATGCGCAAGCAGCCGCTTCGCAACCGCCGGGTCGAACGGGCTGCCCGCCTCGGTGAAGGCGTCGTAGCCGTCTGCATCGAGCACCTCGGCCCACAGGTACACGTAGTAGCCGGCCGCATAGCTGGCGCTCGAGAACAGGTGCTGGAAATGCGGCAGCCGATGGTTCAGCCCGACGCCGTGCGGCAGCCCGATGCGCTCGAGCTCGGCCGCCTCGAAGGCGACGATGTCGATGCCCTCCGGGTTGCCCACCGCATGCACCGCCATGTCGACCAGCGCCGAGGCGGTGTAGCGCACCGTCTCGTAGCCCTGGTTGAACTTGCGCGCCGCCTGCAGCCGCTCGACCAGCGCATCGGGGATCGGCGCGCCGGTCTCGACGTGGCGCGCGTGCCGCTTCAGCACCTCCGGCTCGGCCAGCCAGTGCTCGAAGATCTGCGACGGCAGCTCGACGAAATCGCGCAGCACGTTGGTGCCCGACAGGCGCTCGTAGGTCACGCTCGACAACAGCCCGTGCAGGCCATGGCCGAACTCGTGGAACAGCGTGGCCGCATCGTCGAAGCTCAGCAGCGTCGGCGCACCGGGCGAGCCCTTCGCGAAGTTGTTGTTGTTGACGACGATCGGCAGCACGTCGCTTCCCCTCTCTTCGCCTTGGCCCACGACGTTGCGCGTCTGCTGCCGGTACGAACCCATCCACGCGCCGCTGCGCTTGCTCGGCCGCGCGAAGTTGTCGTGCAGGAAGATGCCGACCAGCGCACCATCGCTGCCGCTGACCTCGTAGACCTTCACGTCGGGGTGGTAGGCGCGCAGGTCGCCGCGCGCCGTGAAGCGCAGCCCGAACAGGCGCTGCGCACAGTCGAACGCCGCCTCGACCATGCGGTCGAGCGGGAAGTAGGGCTTGACCGCGGCTTCATCGAGGTCGTAGCGCGCCTGGCGCACCTTCTCGGCGTAGTAGCGCCAGTCCCAGGCCTCGATCTCCTGTGATTCGCCGGCGGCCGGCCGCTGCGACTGCGGCAGCGTCAGCAACAACGCCTTCAGCGCCTCGCGCTCCTCGGCCGCGCGCGCCTTCGCCGGCACCCACACCTGCTGCAGCAGCCGGTTCACCGCGGCCTGCGAACCGGCCATCGTGTCGCCCAGTGCGTAGTCGGCATAGCTCGCATGGCCGTGCAGCCGGGCCTGCTCGGCCCGCAGCTGCAGGATCTCGCGCGCCACCGGCCGGTTGTCGTGCGCGCCCTCGTGCTCGCCGCGCGAGACCCAGGCGCGCCACGCCTGCTCACGCAGGTCGCGGCGCTCGGAGAAGGTCAGGAACGGCACGATGTGCGAGCGCGACAGCGTGATCACCGCCGCATCGATGCCGCGGTCCGCACCGGCCTGGCGCGCCGCGGCACGCACGAATTCCGGCAGCCCGGCGAGGTCGCGCTCGGCGCGCAGCTCGAGGCGGAAGGCCGATTCATCGGCCAGCACGTTCTGGCCGAACTGCGTCATCAGCTCGGCCAGCCGCTCCATCACTTGGCCATACCGCTGGCGCGCCGCGCCCTGCAGCTTGGCGCCGGCCCGCACGAACTCGAGGTGCACCCGCTCCAGCAGGCGCCGCTGCTCGGCTGTGAGCCCGAGCGAGTCGCGCTGCGCATGCAGCGTGTCGATGCGCTGGAACAGCGCCGCATGCATGTAGATCGCGTTGCCGTGCGCCGCCATGCGCGGTGCGAGCTGCCGCTCCACCGCCTGCAGCGCCGGCGAGGTCTCGCTCGACGTGAGGTTGTGGAACATGCCTTCCAGCCGCGCCAGCAGCCGGCCGCTGCGGTCGAAGGCCGCCAGCGTGTTGTCGAAGCCAGGGGCCGCGGCCTGCGCGCCGATCRCATCGATCTCGGCACGCTGCTCGGCCAGCGCCACCTCGAAGGCCTCGGCGAAGTGCTCGGGGCGGGCCCGGTCGAACGGTGGCAGCCCGTGCGGGGTGTCCCACGGCTGCAGCAGCGGGTTGCTGGAGTGACTGCTTGTGGCAAGGGTCATGACGGCTTCTCTCGGTCAGGGAAGAAGCCGTCGATTCTAGGGAGGCCGACCCGCGTTTACTTGCCGCCCTTGATTTGCAATTCCTCATCTTCGAAATAGCGCCGGCCATCGCAATTGGYGACGTACGAGGCCTTGTCCGCCTGCAGCGCCTCGACCTTCGCGTTGTAGGCCTCGCTGTTGGCCTTGTAGGCCTCCACCGCCTTGTCGCGGGCGGCCAGGCGCTCGTTGAAGGCCTTGACGGCCTCGTCATTCGTCGTGTCGATCTTCTCGCGATCGGCCTTCAGCGCGTCGCCGGCAGCGGCCAGGTCGTCGCCTTCCTTCTTCAGCGCGGTCTGCAGCGGCAGCGTCTCGGCGAGCTGCGCCTTCACGCGGTCGTTCTGGGCCAGGCAGGCGCGCAGCTGTTCCTTGGTCAGGAAGGCGGCGCCGGGCTTGGCCTTGCCGAGGGTCGATTCCTTCTTCGGCTTGTCGGCGGCATGGGCCGGCAGGGCCAGCACGCCGGCGATGCAGGCGGCGAACAGCCACGGGGCGGCGGCGAGGCGGGGAGCGAAGCTCATGTCCAGGGGATCCTTCAGGAAGTGCGGCGCGCATCATGCCATTGCCGCGCGGCCGGCTCCGTTACAGTGCCCCGCTCCTCCCCTCGGACATTCGCTCGAAGATCGCCATGCCCCACACCGCTTCCCCCGCCCTGAGCGTCGGCCTGCTGCGCGTCGGCCTGATCGGCTACGGCTTCGCCGGCCAGGTCTTCCATGCCCCGCTGATCGCGAGCGTTCCGGGGCTGCGGCTCGCAGCCTTCGCGAGCAGCGATGCGGCCAAGGTCGCCCGCGGCTGGCCGGGCCTGCCGGTCGAGGCCGATCCGCTCGCGCTGTGCGCACGCGACGACGTCGACCTGGTCGTCATCGCGAGCCCCAACGACAGCCACCACCCGCTGGCGCTCGCGGCCTTGCGGGCCGGCAAGCACGTGGTGGTCGACAAGCCGTTCACCGTGACGCTCGCGCAGGCGCAGCAGC
>NZ_JBFUGN010000683.1:0-3377 GCF_056402895.1 Rhizobacter sp. P3_B12
TTTGGGGGAAAAGATTGAAGTGACCGACGAGCATGCGAGCGCTCGCGCGCTCGTCGGTCACTTCAATCTTTTCCCCCCAACAAGAGCGGGTGGGTCTGCGCGGCGCGACAGGACACGACGCCTAAGCAGCCTTCAGCAACAGCCCATCCACCCCATACAGCCGAGCCAGCTCAGCCAGCTTCGCCGGTGCATTGCGCACCGCGAACCCCTTGCCGAACGCCGTCGCCAGCCGCTGGCACTCCAGCAGCACCGCAAGCGCCGCCGAATCGAACTGCGCCAAACCCGAGGCATCCACCGTCACGGTGGGCTCGGACTGCGTCTTCACTTCCTGCTGCAAGGCCTGCGACAGCATGCGCTGCGTGTCGCGGGCCTCGCGCGTCGTCACCGTGGCGGGCAGCAACAGCATGTCGGCCTCAGCTCTTGCCGGCAGCCGACTTGTTGCGCTCGATCAGCTTGGCGATCAGGCCGTCGATGCCGCCAGCACCGATCTCCTGCGCGAAGCTGTTGCGGTAGTTCTCGACCAGCCAGACGCCGAGCACGTTGACGTCGTAGATCTTCCAGCCGCTGGCCGCCTTCTCGAGGCGGTAGTCGAGCTGGATCGGATCGCCCTTGCCGCGGATCTCGGTGCGCACGATCACCTCGGTGTCTTCAGGCGACGAGCGCATCGGCTTCAGCTGCACGGTCTGGTCACGCACCTGCGCGAGCGCGCCGGAATAGGTGCGCACCAGCAGCGTCTTGAACTCGTCCTGCAGCTTCTTCTGCTGCTCGGGCGTGGCCTGGCGCCAGTAGCGGCCGACCGCCGAGGCCGTCATGCGCTGGAAGTTGACGTGCGGCATCACCTTGGCCTCGACCAGCGCCGAGACCTGCTTCACGTCACCGGCCTGGATCGACTTGTCAGYCTTGGCCGCATCGAGCACCTCGGACGACACCTGCTTCACGAGCTGGTCGGGCGCCTGCTGCGCGAACGCGGCGGCACTGGCCACGGCGATCGTCGCGGCGGAGATCCATCTGACAAATTGTGGGTTGAGCATCTGTGGTTCCTTTCGGGGAAGAGCCTCGCAGCTTGGAGCGGGCACGGTATCTGGAGTTCGCTGCGTCTGCGCGGCGATCCGGCACATGACCTCAACGGCCGTGGGTCTCTGCCGGTTGGCCGCCGGATCGTTTCCGGCAGGTGAAGTTCATGGTTTCGGCGCCGACGCGGGCGAGGCGGCCGGTGCCGGGGCCGCTGCGGGTGCCGACGCCGGTGCCTCGTCCTGGTCGTAGCGTTCGTCCTTCGACTCCGGCACCTCGCCGTCGTAGACGAGGCTGCGCCGGCGCTGCAGGTAGGCATCGCGGATGAAGGTGTACTTGTCGAGCGCGATGTCGTCGAGCATGCCGCTGGCGCCGAGCAGCGCGGCGCGCTCGTTGACGAAACCGACACCGACCACCGCGTAGCGCGCCAGGCTGTCGTTGAAGGCCAGCGCCGGCGATACCGAGCGGTCGATCGGCAGCGCGATCGAATCGCGCAGCGTCGACGGCCCGAAGAACGGCCACACCACGTACGGCCCTGAACTCATGCCCCAGCGCCCGAACGTCTGCCCGAGGTCCTCGTTGTGCCGGTCCAGGCCCATCTCGGTGGCGACGTCGAAGAAGCCGCCGAGACCGAAGATCGTGTTGGTGGTCACGCGCATCACGTCCTGCATGCCGGAGTCGACCTTGCCCTGCAGCACGTTGTTGAACGCCGACCACAGGTCCGACACGTTGCCGAAGATGTTGCTGATGCCGCGCCGCGTCGGTTGCGGCACGACATCGCGGTAGGTGGTGGCCACCGGCTTCAGCACCGCGGTGTCGAGCGCGTCGTTGAAGTTGTAGACCTTGCGGTTCCAGCTCTCCCACGGGTCGACGCGCTGCACCGGCTTGCCATCGGGCCCCGGTGCGGTCGTCGCGCAGCCGGTGAGCGACGCAAGCCACGCCAGCGCGAGGCCGGCGAAAGCCAGGCGCAGCAGACGCAGCGCGCGCAGGTTCACTTCTTCGCTCCGCTGGCGGGCGCCGCCGCAGCCGCAGGCGCGCCGGAATCGGCCGCCTTGCTGTACAGGAACTGGCTGATCAGGTTCTCGAGCACCACCGCCGACTGGGTCTGGCTGATGACGTCGCCGGCCGCCAGGTTCTTTTCCTCGGCACCCGCCTCCAGCCCGATGTACTGCTCGCCGAGCAGGCCGGACGTCAGGATCTTGGCCGAGCTGTCCTTCGGGAACGCGAACTTCTTCTGCAGCTGCAGCACGACGCGCGCCTGGTAGCTCTTGTCGTCGAAGCCGATCGACTCGACGCGGCCGACCACCACGCCGGCGCTCTTGACGGCCGCGCGCGGCTTCAGCCCGCCGATGTTGTCGAACTTGGTGATCACCTGGTAGGTCTCGTCGAAGTTCAGGCTCAGCAGGTTGCCGGCCTTCAACGCGAGGAACAACACCGCTGCCGCGCCGATCAGCACGAACAGGCCCACCCACACATCGTGACGAGATTTCTGCATCGTCGCCTCTTTCTTCAAATCGAGAACATCATGGCCGTGAGCACGAAATCGAGCCCCAGCGTTGCAAGCGATGCCATCACGACGGTGCGCGTGGTGGCGGCGGACACGCCTTCAGGCGTCGGCTTGCAGTTGTAGCCCTGCAGCAGCGCGATGAAGGTGACGGTGAAACCGAAGACGAGGCTCTTGATCACGCCGTTGCCGACATCGGCCCAGACGTCGACACCGCCCTGCATCTGCGACCAGAACGAACCGGCGTCGATGCCGATCAGCGGCACCGCGACCAGCCAGCCGCCGATGATGCCGACCGCGCTGAACACCGCCGCCAGGAAAGGCATCGCGATCACGCCGCCCCAGAAGCGCGGCGCCAGCACTCGCTTGATCGGGTCGACCGCCATCATCTCCATCGCGGCAAGCTGCTCGCCGGCCTTCATCAGGCCGATCTCGGCCGTCAGCGAGGTGCCGGCACGGCCGGCGAACAGCAGCGCGGTGACGACCGGGCCGAGTTCGCGCACCAGCGACAGCGCCACCAGCAGGCCCACCGCCTCGGCCGAGCCGTAGCGCTGCAGCGTGTAGTAGCCCTGCAGCGCGAGCACGAAGCCGACGAACAGGCCCGACACCGTGATGATCGACAGCGAGTGGTTGCCGAGGAAGAACACCTGGTCGCTGACGAGGCGCGGTCGGCCGAAGCTCGCACTGCCGAGGCCGGCCAGCCGGAAGAACAGGCGCGCCGCGTCGCCGACGCCGGCGAGCTTGCTGCGCACCGAGAAGCCGATGTCGGCGGGGTTGTACCAGCTCATCGGGCTGCTCCTGCGCCGGAACCTGCGCCGAAATCTTCCTCGACCGACACGGCCGGGTAGTGGAAGCGCACCGG
>NZ_JBFUGN010000684.1:0-3367 GCF_056402895.1 Rhizobacter sp. P3_B12
GGCCACACCCGCCTTTGCACCGCCGACTGCCTTGACGACGCCATCGCTCGTCGGCGCCGTGCCGACCGTGACCAGGCCATAGACCTGCGTCAGGCCGGCCTTGGTCTGAACCGTGAAGGTGCCCGGGCCTGCAGAGGCGCCGATGGAGGTTGATGCAAAGCCGCTGGCACGAATGCGCGAGAAACCGTCGTTCTCGGTCCGGTACTCCACCGCCCCGGTTGCCACACCGAGCGACGGTTGGCTCTGGTCGGCAGCCGGTTCGCCGACGAACGAGCCGCTGCCCTTCACGACCTTGACGAGCCGCTGCCCATCGAGGCACAGGTTGTCGTCCGGAACATAGGCCACCGGGACGATGCGCGGCTTGTACGACGCGCCGACCGGCACCGGCTCGATCTTCGGACAGCGGGTGATCTGCGACAGGCCCTGCACCGACCAGCCGACTCCCATCGGCCCGTTCATGCCGCCGCTGTTGTAGACCAGGCTCAGCTTCGGCTCCATCCCCGCTACACCGGGCGGCACGACGATCGGGTAGCTGAAAACGGCTTGCCCGCTCTCGCTGACGACCAGCCCTTGCGCCGATGCGCTCAGCGCCACTGCGGACATCACCATCGCCAGCATGCGCGGCGCGGCACTTGCAAACCTGGCCAGCCGGGCATCTGCCCGCGAGAAGAAGGACACGTTCATGGGTTGGTTCTGTCGTTCAGGCCGAATAGATGAACTTCACCAGGCATCCGGCATTGCTGCCGAACATGCGCACCGTCGAGTCGCTGAGCTTGGATGCCAGCAGCAGCGCATAGATGGCCTTGTTGTTGGCTTGCACCGTGGCCTGGTCCGTGGCGGTGATGTGCGCACCCGAGATCTCCCAGTCGCAGGCCGCCTCCGCAAAAGCCGGCAAGGCAAGGGCATACATCGTGAGGAACGCAAGCAGTTTCTTCATGGTCTTCATGGCGGTCAGGGGTTGCGACGCAGCGCGTCGGCATCAGCAAGATCGAACGAATTGAAATGGGTGGGCCACGCCCTACGGACGCTGATCCTGATCCTCATGAGATCCCTCCATCGAGCGCTCGTGGGCGCATCTTCATGTCGTGTGCGACCGTGTGATCGCCGCGCACAGGTTAGCTGAGCCGGCCCGCATCCCGCAAGCGCTCGGCCTCGGCCAAGGGCATCTGTCCTCATCAATATTCATGACGTGCCGTGCGGCCGGAACTTCCCGCTCTTCCCGACGCCGGCTCGATACGATTACCGCTCCAGCGTGGCCCCGAACAGACTGCAGCGCCCGCTGAACGCCGTTACGGCTGGGTTGTCCGTGATGTGCAGAGTCACAGGTTTCTGCGCGAGCACCGCCATCGACAGCAGGCTGAACAAGCGCTTGTCGGCGTCGACGCTGCGCAGCGTGGTGATGTAGGTCGGGCTGCACGACATGCCCGCCGGAACCGTGAAGCCGCCTGCAACCTGAATCTCGAAATTGCCGGCCTGGTGGCCGACCGCATTGGCCTGGATCACACCGACCGACTGCAGGTAGACACCGGTGAGATAGGCTTCGGTGGCACAGGCATTCAAGGCGCATGACGAGATGGCGCTCAAAAGCAAGGCCTGCAACGTGATCCGTCGCAAGGACAACGGCAGACGCAACATTGCCGGCGCATTGCAGGCGCCGATGTTCAAGATCTTCATGGTGTCCTCCCGATTCGGCGCTCGTCGGCGCCATTGGCTGCTTTGTGCGATCTGTGTCGCGGAGCGTGTACGTTAACTGAAGCCCGCGCTCTCGTGCAAGCTTCAACCGCTCGCAAGAACGTGCGTTCTCATCAATATTCAGTACGTCTTGTACGGCAGGAACTTCCCGCTCATCACGATGCTGACCCGATCCCCCGCCGGGTTCGGCTCGCGCTGCAGGTCCATCCTGAAATCGATCGCACTCATGATCCCGTCGCCGAACTCTTCGTGGATCAATTCCTTGAAGGTCGTGCCGTACACGCTGACCAATTCGTAGAAGCGATAGATCAGCGGATCGGTCGGCACCGCGGTCGGCAGCGACCCCTTGTACGGCACCACGCACAGCCACTTCTGCTCGGCATCGCTCAACCCGAAGATCTCGCCGAGCACGCCGGCCTGCTGCGGCGTCAGCGTCATCTGGCCGAGGCAGGCAGCCGTCGTCCACTCCTTGCTCTGGCCGACCTTGGCAGCCACGTCGGACCACTTCAATCCCTTGGCGACCTTGGTCGCGATGATCTTCTCGGTGACATCGAGGCGGCTCATGGCATTGCTCCTGTGGACGGTGCAGCTCTCGTAGCAACGATCGTGCTAGCCTGCCGCGCACCATGTCGATGCTGCTCACGACACAGTCCTTCGAGGAAACCGGCAGTGCGCTCATCCCCGCCATGCTGGCGCCGGACGACTGCGACCGCATCGCAGACCTCGTCCAGGCCCTGGGCGCCGCCAGCGCAGGCACGCGCAGCCTGCTCGCTCAGCCCTGGTGCGCCGCCCTCGCCCGCCGGCTGCGGCAGCACCCGGTGCTGTCCGGATGGATGCCGGCCGGCGGCGTCGCCGTGCAGTGCACCTTCTTCGAGAAATCCGCGGCCATCAACTAGCTGGTTCCGGCCCACCAGGATCTCGGCATCCCGGTGGCCGAGCGCGTCGATCACCCGGCCCTGCGCGCCTGGTCCGAGAAGGAAGGCTCGCTGTTCGTCCAGCCACCCGCCGACTTCCTCGCGCAGCTGATCGCCGTGCGCCTGCACCTCGATCCCTGCACGGCGCAGGACGGGCCGCTGCGCGTGATCCCCGGCACCCATCGCCGCGGGCACATCAACGACGAAGAGGCCATCGCGCTGCGCCGCCGGGGTCTCGAAGTCACCCTCTGCGCGGCAAAGGGAGATGCGCTCGTGATGCGCCCGTTGCTGCTGCACGCCTCGTCGAAGGCCACCGGTACCGGCCGCCGCCGGGTGCTGCACTTCCTGTTCGCCCCCGCAGATCCGCCGCACGGCTTGCGATGGCAACATGCGGTTCAACCATGACCGATCCGACCACCACCCCCGCTCCCTTCACCGTCAGCGACCCCGCCACGCTCGAAGCCCTGTTCGGCGCCGTCGGCGAGGCCTCGATCCGCAAGGAGGCGCCCTCGCTGCACCCGGTCTACCGCCGCTGGCTCGAAACCGCCCCGTTCGCGGTGCTCGCCACCAGCGGCCCGGACGGCCTCGACGCCTCGCCGCGCGGCGACCCGGCCCCGCTCGTCACCGTGCAGGACGAGCACACGCTGCTGCTGCCCGAGCGGCGCGGCAACAACCGCATCGACAGCCTGCGCAACATCCTCGCCGACCCGCGCGTCGCGCTGCTGTTCATGATCCCCGGCGTCGGCGAGACATTGCGCGTC
>NZ_JBFUGN010000685.1:0-3362 GCF_056402895.1 Rhizobacter sp. P3_B12
AGATCACCGCGCTCGGTGCGGTCAACCTGGCGGCGCTCGACGAGCTCACCGCGTCGCGCGAGCGCAAGACCTTCCTCGATTCGCAGAACGCCGACCTGAACGAGGCGATCAACACGCTCGAGGGCGCGATCCACAAGATCGACCTCGAAACGCGCGACCTGCTCGCCAGCACCTTCAACCAGGTCAACGAGCATTTCGGGCGCATGTTCCCGAGCCTGTTCGGCGGCGGGCAGGCCAAGCTGATGATGACCGGCGACGAGATCCTCGATGCCGGCGTGCAGGTGATGGCGCAGCCGCCGGGCAAGAAGAACAGCACGATCCACCTGCTGTCGGGCGGCGAGAAGGCGCTCACCGCGATCGCGCTGGTGTTCGCGATCTTCCAGCTGAACCCGGCGCCGTTCTGCCTGCTCGACGAGGTCGACGCGCCGCTGGACGATGCCAACACCGAGCGCTACGCGAAGCTCGTGAAGCAGATGTCCGAGGGCACGCAGTTCCTGTTCATCAGCCACAACAAGATCGCGATGGAGATGGCCGAGCAGCTGATCGGCGTGACGATGCAGGAGCAGGGTGTCTCGCGCATCGTCGCGGTCGACATGGAAGCGGCCGTCAGCCTGGCCGAGGCGGCCTGATGACCAACTCGTCGCAGCGCTGATGAGCACGCTGACCGTCTCGCTGGCCGCGCTGGGCGGCGTCGTGCTGGCCGGTGTCATCGCGCACGGCGCGTGGCAGGCGCGCAAGGCCGGGCCGCGGCGGCCGATGGAGGCGCTGCCGCCACCGGGGATTGCCTCGGCTGCGGACGGCCGCGATCCCGCCGAGCCGCGCGAGCAGCGCGAGCCGGTGTTCGGCGAGCCGCAGCCGGTCTCCCCAGGCCACGACCCCTCTGCACGCATCGACCTCGGCAGCGCGCTGCAGCCGCCGCCGGTGCGCCGCGCCAGCGTGCGCATCGATGCGCTGATCGACGCGATCGCGACGCTGACGCTCGAGTCCCCCGTCAGCGCCGAATCGGTGCTGCCGCACCTGCCGCCGACGCGCCGCGCCGGCAGCAAGCCGTTCCTGATCGAAGGCCTGAACGCCGACAGCGGCGAGTGGGAGCCGCCCACTGCCGGCCAGCGCTATGGCGAATTCCAGGCCGGGCTGCAACTGGCCAACCGGATGGGCGCGGTCAACGAGATCGAGTACTCGGAGTTCGTGCAGAAGCTGCAGGCCTTTGCCGAATCGATCGGCGCGATGGCCGATTTCCCGGACATGCTCGATGCGGTCGCCCGGGCGCGCGAGCTCGATGGCTTTGCCGGTGCGCACGATGCGCAGCTCGCGGTGCACCTGCAGGCGCGTTCGGCGGCCTGGAGCGTGGGCTACATCCAGCAGCATGCGGCGCGCCACGGCTTCGTGCCGGGCGTGGTGCCGGGCCGGCTGGTGCTGCCGGCGGCCGACGAGGGCGCGCCACCGGTGCTGACGCTCAGCTTCGATCCGCAGGCGGCCTTCGCCGACGACCCGAACACGTCGGTGGTGCGCGACGTGACGCTGAGCTTCGACGTGCCGCAGACCGATGCGCGCGCCGAGCCGTTCATCGCCTGGCAGGCGAGTGCGCAGGCCCTGTCGCTCGGCATGGACGCGGCGATCGTCGACGACAACGGGCAATCGCTGCGGCCCGAGGGGTTCGCCGCGATCGGCGGGGAGCTGGGGCAGCTGTACCAGGCGCTGGAGACGCACGACCTGGCGGCCGGCACCGCGGCGGCAAGGCGACTGTTCAGCTGAACGCCTGGCGCGTCGTTGGCCACGCACCGGGCCTGCGATAGGATCGCTGCCGGCCGCGGAGGGCGGCCGCCATCCTCCATACCATCTTGCACACCACCATGAAACGCATACTGGCGATCCTGATCTGTTCCTTTCTCGCGGCCTGCGGCACGCAGATGAAAGTGGCTGCGGTCGACGAGAAGACCGGGCTGTTGAAGTCCGACATCGGCTCGATCTCCAAGGCAACCGTCGTGACGGCCAAGACCATGTCGCTGGCGCCGTTCAAGGGCCTCGCCTTCATCTCCGGTGGTGGGGATTTCGGCGTCAACCAGCTGAAGGCCGTCAAGTACTTCGACCAGGTCGTGAACTACGACGAACTGCAGAAGCTGGTGATCGCGAACAACCTGCAGGACAAGGTGCCCAGCCTGAGCGAGCCGATCGGCCTGAACAAGCTGTACCGGGCTTACAAGCCGTTCCTGTGGGTCAACTTCAAGCGGGTGCAGAAGGACAACAAGCCGTACCTGCAGTTGATTGCGACCAACCCGGACACGCTGGAAGACGTCTTCGTCAGCGAAGTGCACCTCGACTTCGTGTGGGCCGGCGTCAATGACCAGAACTCGCGCTACCCGCTGTTCAATGCCCTCATCGAGTGGCTGAACAAGAACCGCTGATCGCGCGTCAGCGTGGCAGTCGCTGATTCACGGTTGCCACGGCCTGCCCCAGCTCGATCACCGCCAGCGCGTAATAGCTCGACCAGTTGTAGCGCGTCACCGCATAGAAGTTCGGCGTGCCGGCCACATAGCTCGGCGCGGCATCGCCGTTCTGCAGTTCGATCAGCGCGAGCTTGTCGCCGAACTCGCGGGCCGCGGCCGGCAGTGCGGCGCCATGCGCCAGGAACTCCTGCGGCGTGAAGCTCGGCACGACGTCGGGCACCAGCAGCGTTGCACGGTCGGCGGCATCGACCGGCGCGGCCACGTCGAAGTGCGTCGGCATGCCGCGCTGCCAGCCGAACTCGGCCAGGTAGTGGGCGACGCTGCCGACGATGTCGGCGCCGCTCGTGTGCAGGTCGACGCGGCCGTCGCCGTCGAAATCGACCGCATAGCGGTTCCAGCTGCTCGGCATGAACTGCCCCATGCCCATCGCGCCGGCGTAGCTGCCCTTCAGCGCGAGCGGGTCGACGTTCTCGCTGTGGCACAGCACGAAGAACTGCTCCAGCTCGTCGCGGAAGAACGCGCTGCGGTCGCGCCGGCCGCTCGGGAAATCGAAGGACAGCGTGGCCAGCGCGTCGATCACGCGGAAGCCGCCCATCTGCTGGCCGTAGATGGTCTCGACGCCGACGATGCCGACGACGATCTCGGCCGGCACGCCGTAGAGCTCTTCGGCGCGGGCGAGCCATTTCTCGTTGTCGCGCCAGAACGCGAGGCCGGCGCGGATGCGCTTCGGCTCGACGAAGCGGCTGCGGTAGGCGGCCCAGTTCTTCGCGGTGCCGGCCGGCGGCGGCATGATGAACTTCGCGACGTTCGGCACGTAGCGCGCCTCGGCCAGCTGCGCCTGCACCCAGTCGGCCGGCAGGCCCTGCCGCTCGGCCAGCTCGGCGCCGAAGCGCATCACGTCGTCGCGGGGGCCAT
>NZ_JBFUGN010000686.1:0-3360 GCF_056402895.1 Rhizobacter sp. P3_B12
GGTTGATGGCGCGAACGCCCAGCGAGACGACGCGCCCCGGCGCGCTCGCGACCATCCGGTGCCAGAGGCGGACAGCGAGCCCCGGCGTGTCGGCGACCTCGCCCTGCGCCACGCTCAGCCTTCCATCAGGCGCGCGAGCCGCGTGGCCGAGCGGGAATGTTCGGCGACGACCTTCATCACGACGATCAGCCCCGGCCCGAGGAACAGCCCCCACACGCCCCACAGCGCGCCCCAGAACACCAGCCCGATGAACACCGCCGCGGCGTTCATCCGCGCCGCGCGGCTCTGCAGCCAGGCCGCGACCGCGGTGCCGATCAGCGTCGACACCACGACCAGGTAGGCCGCCGTGCCGATCGCCGCGCCGGCGGTGCCGTGCGCGAGAAAGGCCTCGGCCGCGCCGAACGCCGTCAGGATGCCCATGCCGACATACGGCACGACGTGCAGCACCGCGGCCGTCACACCCCACATCGCCGCATCGGGGATCTCGCCCCAGGCGAACGCGGCCCACACCGCGCAGCCGATCAGCACGTTGGTGACCAGCAGCACGCCGACATAGATGCGGATCTGCCGCGAGCATTCGTGCAGCGCGCGACAGGCCCGCGTGCGCGATTGCGAGCGCCCGCCCCACAGGTCGATGAAGCGGCCGGCGAGCGGGCTGCCGCCGCTCAGCACGAAGAAGGCGACGAACACGATGATGGTCAGGTCGCCGGCGAACTTCAGCAGGATCGTCGAGCCGTTCAGCGCGGTGTCGCGCATCCACAGCGTGACGGTCTCGGTCAGCGTGTGCGCCGGCGCGGCGGGGATCAGCTTCTGGCGCGTCGGCTTCGGTGGCGGCGCGCCATTGGCGACGCTCTGCGCGGCGCGGTCGAGCTCCTGCAGCGCATCGCGCGAGCGCTTGAGCACCGAGTCGTCATCGGCCTCGGTGGGCGTGATGCGCTCGGCCACCATGCGGATGATCTCGGGGCTGCGGTCCACCATGCGCAGCAGCTTGCCGCCGAAGGCCATCGACGCGAGCGCCGCGATCGCGAGGAACAGCACCAGCGACAGCATCACCGCGAGCATCTGGCTGCGCAGCAGGTGGCGCAATCCCGCCACCACCGGCGCGACCAGCATCGCGAGCATCAGGCCGGCGACCACCGGCACCAGGAAGCGCTGGCCCCACCACAGCGCACCGATCACCGCGACGGTCGCGATCACCGTCGCCGAAGGGGCCGAGCGCGGCAGCGGCCCGGGGTGCCCGTCGTCGAGCGGTGACGCGGTCTCGTCGACCTGCGATGCGACGCTGTCGCGTCCGGCCTCGACGGGAGGTCTGGCTGCAGGCGTCAGGGTGCCGGAGAGGGGCATCGTGTGCGAAGACGGCGCACCGAGCGCCCTGTCCTCAATGCCGCAAGGCGCACGACCCCGCAGGGTGGTGCGCCTTCACACGGACGAGCCGTGAGGGTCGTGAGGATTACGGGCGGATCAGGATGTCGTTCTTGACCGACTTCACGCCATTGACGTTGCGGGCGATCGATTCGGCGGTGCTCTTCTCGCTGGCGCTCTTCGCGAAGCCCGACAGCTGCACCGTGCCGTTCAGCGTCTCGACGCTGATCGACGAGGCATCGACTTCCTTGTTGCCGACGTACTTGGCCTTCACCGCGGTGGTGATGGCGGCGTCGTCGACGTAGGAGCCGACGGTCGATTGATCACGCGTCACGGCGCAGCCGGTGGCGGACAGCAGGGCGACGGCGGACACGACAGCGGCGAGGGTGTTGCGGACAAACATGTGGTTCTCCTTCAGTGTGGAAACGTTGTGGTGCAGGTGGTCGTCAGGAAGGTGAACAACAGGCCCCCACCCGTGCGGGCCCGTGTCGCGGCATTCGTTCAATAGAACATGGACATCACTTGTTGCTGATCGCTTTCGCGCCCAGCAATCCRATCAGGACCACGGCGACGAACAGCACCAGGAACAGCACGAAGAGGAACTTCGCGATGCCTGCGGCGCCGGCGGCGATGCCGGTGAATCCGAACACGCCCGCGACGAGCGCGATGGCTGCAAAGATGATGGCCCACTTCAGCATGTCGTTCTCCTTGGTGCGGTGTGGATGCACGGTGTCGAGTCGATGAGGCAACTCTATGGGCCGCCCCTCGGCCGAGCCATCGGACGCTGGCGTGAGCGCATGTAGGACGGAATGCTTTGCCGACCAGGTGCCTTGAAGGCATGTGTTGCGATCGGCAAAAAGAGAAAGCGCGCCCGCGGCGCGCTTCAGCAAGAGAGCGTGGCGACGCTCAGTGCACGGTGTAGTCGGTGCCGGGTATGTGCGGCGGTTGCACCGGAGGCGGTGATGTCGACGGCGCTGATGTCGATGCGGGTGCCGATGCGGGTGCCGATGCGGATGCGGATGCGGGTGCGGCTGCTGATGCCGCAGCCGTTGCAGGTGCCGGTCGGGTGAAGTCCGCGATCGCGAGGTTGACCCAGCTGATGATCGATGCCAGGTCGAAGCGCGGCAGCAGCCCGGCCAGCAACGCACCGCCCGATATCCAGCGCCATGGCTTCGCGCGCGTCAGCAGCATGCCGCCGATGAACGCGCCGGCCAGCAGCCACCACGGGTGCTTCTTCGCCAGCGGGCCTGCGAGCTCCTGGCCTGCGTCGCGTGCGAACTCGAAGGTGGTGCGCCACGGATGGCCGGCCCACCAGCGGCGCAACCAGCGCACCGCGATCGCGGCGGCGGGCAAGTCCGACAGTGCATCGCCGAGCGTGCCGAGCCAGCCGGGTTCCTGCGGCGCTTGCGCGGCGTTCGGATCGGGGGGGGCGCTTGCCTTCACGAGCGCCGCACGAATGGATTCGCGCGAGGCCGCGAGCCGTTCCTTCGGGGTCAGGGGGCGCGCCGGCACCACGACGGGCAAGCCGGGGTCGAGTTGGGCTTCTTCGACGTGGGTCATGTCGCGCCCACTTCGCCGAGCATGCGTGCGTCGGCCTCGAACTGCTGCTGCACTGCAGCGAACGCCGGCTCGGCCGCGGGCCGCCGCGCCATCACGCCGGCCACCACGGCCACCACCGCCGGCACGGCCGGTGCGGCCCACAGCGCCCACACCGCGTCGCCTTGCAGCGAGGGCGTCACCGCCCACAGCATCAGCGCGACGCCCGCGAGCACCGCGCTCACGCCGACGCAGCACAGCGCAAGCRCCGTCAGCAGCAGGCGGACGGTCCAGCGGCTCTGCGCCTGGCGCGCTTCRCTGCCGATCAACGCGGCATAGGCGCTCAGGTGATCGGCGACGAGTTCGGGTCGTGTGGCAACGAGCTTGATCAGTGGATGGATCATGGCAGCACCGATGGCGAGCTACAGCGGTGGACGAATGCGGACGCGACGAACCCGGCCG
>NZ_JBFUGN010000687.1:0-3354 GCF_056402895.1 Rhizobacter sp. P3_B12
GTAGACCTCGCCGCGCACCTCCAGCACCGGCGGGGCGTCGCCCTGCAGGCGCAACGGAATCTGGCCGATGGTGCGCACGTTGTGCGTGACGTCCTCGCCGGTCTCGCCGTCGCCGCGCGTGGCCGCCTGGACCAGCACGCCGGCTTCGTAGCGCAGGTTGATGGCGAGGCCGTCGAATTTCAGCTCGGCGTTGTAGTCGACCGGCGCGTCGCCCTCCTTCAGCCCCAGCTCGCGGCGCACGCGGGCGTCGAAGGCGATGGCGCCGCCCTCGGTCGTGTCCGTCTCCGTCGTGATCGACAGCATGGGCACGACGTGATGCACCGGTGTCAGCCCGGGCAGCACGGCGCCGATGACGCGCTGCGTCGGCGAGTCCGGTGTCAGCAGCTCGGGGTGCGCGGCCTCGAGGGCCTGCAACTCCTGGAAGAGCTTGTCGTACTCGGCATCCGGCAGTGCCGGCGCGTCGAGCACGTAATAGAGGTGGGCGTGGTGGTTCAGCTGGGTGCGCAACTCGGCGGCGCGCCCGGCGAGACCATCTGCTTCGGGTGTCGGGTGGGAGGTCGGTGCCATGCCCGCCAGTTTAGAGGCGGGCCAGCCCCGACTTCAGGCCGGGCCGAAGGTCGCGCCGACGTTGTGCAGCATGTAGTTGCGGATCTCGCAGGTGCTGCGCGTGCCGGAGCCGATGCAGGCACCGGTCCAGCCGCGGAACACCTGGCCGGCCTTCGGCACCGCGCTCAGCAGCACCGTCTTGTACTTCGTGTAGCTCACGCCGCAGCTGCTGCCGCCTTGCACGCAGTTCAACGGCCCGGCCGTGCCGTTGACCGAGTTGGCCACGCTGCCCTGGCCGGTCACGCTGACCCGGATCGGGCGGCTCGGGTAGTAGGCGTCCAGATCGGCATCGACCCAGGTCTTGACCCACGGGTCGGTGGCGACGCCCTCGGCGACCTCGGTGAGCGGCTCGGCGCCGGCTGAGGTGTCCATCGTCGGCGCTGCGGCCTGGTCCACTGGTTGATCCACCAGTTGATCCACCGGTTGCTGCGCCAGCGGCGGCACCGGCGCATCCTCGACCGGCGTTGCCACCTGGGCCGCATCGGCCGCGTCGGCAGCACCAGCCGCATCACTTCCACCACCACCGCCGCATGCGGCCAGCAGTGCGGCCAGCATCGTTGCGCCGGCCATCTTGCTCAAGCTCTTCATTCCCTGCTCCAACCACGTCCGGCCTTGCACCATCGCAAGGTCCGCGTGACCTGACCTGTTTCGGCTCCGGCGCCACTTCATTGAGTGGTCTCTCGGGTCCGTTCGTTACCAGAAGTGCCGTTCGAGAATTGCTCCCGAAAGCGGACCAAGGCGAAAAGGCCCGGCCGTGCCATGCACCGCCGGGCCTCGTCGGATACCGCGTATCAGCGCGTCGAGAAGGTGTCGATCACCGCGCCGTCCTGGCCGATCGTCTTCACGTTGACCTTGCCGCCGTCCACGTCGATGCGCATGTAGTGGTACGCCGCCGTGGCCTTCGCGTTCAGCGGGCCGATGCTGTGGAAGCCGGCCAGCGCCGAGCCGCCACCGCCGGTCACGGTGTAGACCGCGCCCTTGGCATCGTCACGCACGCCGTTCGGGCTCGCGGCATCGGCATACACCGGCACCGAGCGCTCGTACACGTGGCTGTGGCCCGAGATCACCATCTTCACCTTCGGGTGCTTGCTGAAATCCTTGATCAGCGTCGGCCACGAAGCGTTCGGCGCATGGCCGTCGGAGTACGAGATCAGCGGCGCATGCATCAGCACGATGGTGTTCTGGATCGCGCTGTTGGCCGAGGCTTGCGCCAGGTCGTAGCGCAGCCAGTCGAGCTGGTGCTTGTAGTAGTACGCGTCGTAGTTGCCTTCGTTGGCGGCCGTGCAGTTGCTCGAGCACTCCATCACGTCGTAGTAGTCCGAGTTCAGGCGCAGCACCACGAAGTGCGTGCCCTTGTAGTCGAACGAGTAGTACATGTAGTCCGGATAGACGCCGCTGCGGGTCTTCGCGCAGGCCAGCTGGTAGAACTGCTCGTCGGTGTGGTGCGTGACGCTCGACGTGGTCCAGTCCTTGAAGTACGCCTTGTTCTGCGTGTGGTTCGGGATGCCGATCTTCTTCGGGTCGAACACGTCGCAGAAGCCGTTGCCGAACTTGTCCGGGTACCAGCCGTCGCCGAAGTTGTCGTCATGGTTGCCGACCACCGGGAAGTAGTAGGTCTGCAGGCCGGCGGCCGGCGTCTTGTTCTGCAGCGGCGCGATGATTTCCTTGAAGCTGCCCTTCGAGGCATCGGTCGGGCAATCGCCGCGCTGCACCCAGTTGGTCGACTTGTCGTAGCCGGTGACCATGTCGCCGAGGTTGAACACGAAGGCGGCCGGTTCCTTGACCATCCGGTTCACCAGGCCGATGTGCGCGGTGTTGCCGCCGCAGCCGTTGCCCGAGCGGCTGTCGCCGTAGGCCAGGAAGCTGAAGGCGCCGGCGCTCGCGGGCGGCGTGGTGGGCGGCGTGGTCGGGGGCGTGGTCGCCGCCGCAGCCGTCGTGAAGTTCCAGTTCGTCGTGCCGGCCAGCGCGTTGCCGGCGGTGTCCTTGATGCCAGTCGTGCCGGCCGTCAGCGCCACCGGGTACTGCGCGGCGGTCGAGAGGGCCGCGACCGGCGTGAACGTGGCGGTGTTGCCGCTGCACGCGATCGTGCCCGACACCGAACCCACCTTGAAGGTCTGGCCCGAGACGGTCGAGCAATCCAGCGTCTTGCTGAAGGTCACCTTGACCGGCGTCGTCACGGCGACATCGGTGGCACCGGCGCCGGGCGTGGCGCTCGCCACCGTCGGCGCGGTCGTGTCGGCGACGACGAACAACGCGCTCACGTCGCGCGCCTGGCTCATCGTGATGCTGCAGGTGCTGGCGCTGCCGGCGCAGTCGCCGCCCCAGGCGCTCAGCTTGAAGCCGGCGGCCGGCGTGGCGGTCAGCGTGACCGCGGCGTTCGGCGTGACGTCTTCGCTGCAGTCGGCGCCGCAGTTGATGCCGCCGGCGCCCGAGGCCACCGTGCCGGAGCCGCTGGTGCTGACGTTCAGGCGGTAGGTCGTGGGGCTCGTCGGCGGGGTCGTCGTGCCGGCCGGGCCGAACTTGGCCGTGACGGCGCGCGACTGGCTGTTGTTCAGCGTGCAGGTGTTGGCCGTGCCGGAGCAGGCGCCGCCCCAGCCGAGGAACACCATGCCGGTGTTGGGCAGCGCGCCCAGCAGCACCGAGGTGTACTTGGTGTACTTCACCGAGCAGGCCGTGCCGCCGTTGCCGCAGTTCATCGGCCCGAGCACGCCGCTCACCATGTTGCCCACCATGCCGGGGCCGGTCACC
>NZ_JBFUGN010000688.1:0-3348 GCF_056402895.1 Rhizobacter sp. P3_B12
GGGCGAGATCCGCTACGCGCGCACGCTCGACCTGTCGGCCAGCCGCGGCCGCATCATCGACCGCAACGGCATGATCCTCGCGTCCAGCGTGCCGGCCCCGTCGCTGTGGGTGATCCCGAAGGAGTTCGAGGCCGACAAGAAGCAGCGCGCCCAGCTCGCGAAGCTGCTCGGCTACACGCCGGCCGAACTCGCCGGCAAGCTCGACGACAGCCCGAACTTCGTCTGGCTGCGCCGCCAGGTCGACGAGCAGGTCGCGAAGGACGCGCTCGGCCTCGGCGTCAAGGGCCTGTTCCAGGTGCGCGAGTTCAAGCGCAAGTACCCCGAGGGCGAGGCCGCGGCGCATGTCGTCGGCTTCACCAACGTCGAGGAGAACGGCCAGGAAGGCATCGAGCTCGCGTTCCAGAAGGAGCTGCAGGGCCGCAACGGCACGCGCCGCGTCGTGAAGGACCGGCTCGGCCGCGTCGTCGAGGACATCGGCGAGAGCGTCGCGCCGGTCGACGGCCGCGACATCGAGCTGTCGATCGATTCGAAGGTGCAGTTCTACGCCTACCAGCGCATCCGCGACGCGGTCAACGAGAACAAGGCCAAGGCCGGCAGCGTCGTCGTGCTCGACGCGCAGACCGGCGAGGTGCTGGCGCTGTCGAACTTCCCGAGCTACGCGCCGGGCGACCGCAAGAACCTCTCCGGCGCGCAGCTGCGCAACCGCGCGCTGACCGACACCTTCGAGCCCGGCTCGACGATGAAGCCGTTCATCGCCGCCTGGGCGCTCGAGACCGGCCGCGTGACGCCCGACACCGTGCTGCAGACCTCCCCCGGCCGCCTGAACTTCGCCGGCTCGGTGATCACCGATTCGCATGCTCACGGCGACCTGACGGTGTCGCAGACGATCCAGAAATCGAGCAACGTCGGCGCGGTGCGCATGGCGATGCAGTTCCAGCCGCGCGAGATGTGGGAGCTGTACTCGCAGGTCGGCTTCGGCCAGAAACCGCAGATCGGCTTCCCCGGCGCGGTGACCGGCCGGCTGCGCCCGTACAAGTCGTGGCGGCCGATCGAGCAGGCGACGATGAGCTACGGCTACGGGCTGTCGGCCTCGCTGTTCCAGATCGCGCGCGCCTACACGGTGTTCGCGCACGACGGCGAGCTGATCCCGGTGTCGCTGGTGAAGAACCGGCAGGTGGATACGCCCACGCCGGCCGGCATCCGCGTGATCTCGCCGAAGGTCGCGAAGCAGGTGCGCGAGATGATGCACCTCGTCACGCTCGAAGGCGGCACCGCCCCGAAGGCGCAGGTGCCCGGCTACTCGGTGGGCGGCAAGTCAGGCACCGCGTACAAGCAGGAAGGCAAGGGCTACGCGGAGAAGAAGTACCGCTCGTGGTTCGTCGGCCTGGCGCCGATCAGCAAGCCGCGCATCATCGTCGCGGTGATGGTCGACGAGCCCAGCAACGGCAAGTATTTCGGCGGCGACGTGGCCGCACCGGTGTTCAGTGAAGTCGTTCAACAGACCTTGCGCTCGATGGGGGAACCCCCCGACATCGAGGTGCGGCCGCAGATCGTGACTCACGCGCTGCAGGCCGAGGAAGAGAGTTTCTGATGAGCCAGGCACCCACCCTCATCCATCACGCGAGCGTCGAGTCGGCGCTCGCGTGGCTGCTTGCGCGCGGCGTGCGCGGGCTCGCGACCGACAGCCGCCGCGTGCGGCCGGGCGACGCCTTCATCGCGTGGCCGGGCTATGGCGTCGATGCACGGCAGTTCGTGCCGCAGGCGCTGGCCGCCGGCGCGGTGGCCTGCCTGGTCGAGGCCGACGGCTCCACCGCGTTCGAGCTCGATCCGCAGACGGTCTCGGCGCTGCCCGACCTGAAGGCCGCCACCGGCGAACTGGCCGGCGGCTTCTTCGGCGAACCGAGCACGCGCCTGCGCATCGTCGCGAGCACCGGCACCAACGGCAAGACCTCGACCGCCTGGTGGACGGCGCAGGCGCTGAGCCTGCTCGGTGCGCGCTGCGGCGTGATCGGCACGCTGGGCGTCGGCGAGCCGCCGACGAGTGCGGTGCCCGATGCGCAGGTGGTGTCCACCGGCCTCACGACGCCCGACCCGGTGACGCTGCAGCTCGCGTTCCGGCAGTTCGCGGACGAGGGCTTCCAGGCCTGCGCGATCGAGGCCTCGTCGATCGGTGTCGTCGAGCAGCGGCTGGCCGGCACGCATGTCGAGGTCGCGCTGTTCACGAACTTCACGCGCGACCACCTCGACTACCACGGCACGATGGACGCTTACTGGGCCGCCAAGCGCCAGCTGTTCTCGTGGCCGGGGCTGCGCGCCGCGGTGCTGAACGTCGATGACGAGCAGGGCGCCTCGCTGGTCGGCGAGCTGGCCGGCGGCGGACTCGACCTGTGGACCTACAGCGCGCGCGACGTGGCCCGGCTGCGTGCGCAGGACATCCACTACGCCGACGGCGGCCTCACGTTCACGCTGCGCGAGGGCGACGAGGCCGTCGACGTGCACAGCCGGTTGATCGGCGACTACAACGTGTCGAACCTGCTGGCCGTGATCGGCGGGCTGCGGGCGATGGGCCTCGCGCTGGCCGACATCGTCGCGGTGGTGCCCGAGCTGAGCGCGGTGCCCGGGCGCATGGAGCGCGTCGACGCCGAACCGACCCAGCCGGTGGTGGTGGTCGACTACGCGCACACGCCGGATGCGCTCGAGAAGGCGTTGTACGCGCTGCGCCCGTTCGCCCGCGAACGCGGCGGCCTGCTGTGGGTGGTGTTCGGCTGCGGCGGCAACCGCGATGCGACCAAGCGCCCGCTGATGGGCGGCATCGCCGAGCGGCTCGCCGACCGCATCGTCGTCACCAGCGACAACCCGCGCAACGAGGCGCCGGATCAGATCCTGCGCGAGATCGTCGAGGGCATGGCCAGTTCGCTGAACGCGACGGTGCTCGAAGACCGCCGCGTGGCGATCGCGCACGCGCTGCACCACGCCGGCGGGCGCGACGTGGTGCTGATCGCCGGCAAGGGCCACGAGGCCGAGCAGGAGATCGCCGGCGTCAAGCACCCGTTCTCCGACGTGCTGGAGGCGCAGGCGATGCTGGCGGTGCTCGATCCGGAGCCGGCGCCGTCCGCGCCTGCACCACTCTCGTCGCTCGACGACGGGAGCGCGCCATGATGATGACGCTCGCGCAAGCCCACGCGCTGCTGCCCGGCTCGACGCTGGTCGGCGACGGCGCGCTGCCGATCGCGCGCGTGCATTCCGACACCCGCACGCTGCAGCCGGGCGACCTGTTCGTCGCGCTGCGCGGCGAGCGCTTCGATGCGCACGACTTCCTCGCGCAGGCGCGGGCCGCCGGCGCGGTCG
>NZ_JBFUGN010000689.1:0-3344 GCF_056402895.1 Rhizobacter sp. P3_B12
TGCCGCCGCGGCCGGCGCCGACGCACGCCCCGCCACCCGCGGCGCCACGGCCACGGCACTCGCCGCGCTGGCCGGACTGGCCGGGCTTGTCGAGTTCGTCACACCGGGTGCGCTGGCCGCAGTCGCCCCCTGCGGCGTCAACCCGCGGCGGTAGTGCAGGATCTTGAACGCGCCGCCGTCGCAGGTGCCGACCACCTTGGCACCCGGCGGCACCGGCGTCGCGGCCGGTACCGTCTCCAGCGCGCCGCGCACCTCGGGCGGGATGCGCGTGGAGACCGCCTCCTTGAACTGATCGCAGGCCGGCGACTGGGCCGACGCTGCCGCCGACCACCCGAGGGCGGCACCGCACAGCCAGGGCGCGAAGCGGCGATTGAAAGATGAAAACGTCAATGCGTGTGCCTCATGAGTGGTTCAACTGCTCTTCCCAGTGAGCGCAATGGCGACGGAGGTTACGCCATGTCCGGCACGCCGTGTAACAGGCCGGGCAGGCATCATGTGAAGATGTCACGCATCGCGATCGTCAGCGCCATGGCGCAGGAGCTGCACGGCTTGCAGCAGGCGTTGTCCGGCGCGCGCTGCGTGCAGCGTGCCGGGCGCGAGTTCTGGAGCGGCCGGCTCGGCGCGCACGACGCGGTGCTGGTGCTGTCGCGCATCGGCAAGGTGGCCGCCGCCACGACGGTGACGCTGCTGCTGGCCGAGTTCGGCGTCGAGCGCGTGCTGTTCACCGGCGTGGCCGGCGGCCTCGGCCCGGCGCAGGTCGGCGACATCGTGGTGGCCGACACGCTGCTGCAGCACGACATGGATGCCTCGCCGCTGTTCCCGCGCCACGAGGTGCCGCTGTACGGGCTGTCGCGCTTCGCGGCGGATGCGGCGCTGTCGGCCGAGGTGCAGGCGGCGGCCGCATCGGTGCTGGCCCCTCTGCGCGCCCACCTGGATGATTTCGGGGTGCGCGATCCGCAGCTGCGGCGCGGCCTGATCCTCAGCGGCGACCGCTTCGTCAGCAGCGCGGGCGAGAGYCGGCTGCTGCAGGCGAGCCTGCCGGACGCGCTGGCGGTCGAGATGGAGGGCGCCGCCGTCGCGCAGGTGTGCCACGACTTCGGCGTGCCGTTCGCGGTGTTGCGCACGATCTCCGACCGGGCCGACGATGCGGCGCATGTCGACTTCAACCGCTTCATCGCGGAGGTCGCGAGCCGGTACACGCGGGCGATCGTGACGGCGCTGCTCGCACGGCCGGGCTGAAGCACCTGCCGCGCCGCGGTCATCTAGACGTCACGACGACGTCATGTCGCGTTCCTACAGTCGCTCCGGTTGTCCACCCCCGGAGTTCCCATGCACGCTCGCCGCATCGCTTCACCGCTGGCCGCGCTGGCCCTGCTCGCCGCAGGCCTCGCCCATGCCGACACCACGCTGACTGTCTACACCGCGCTCGAGGCCGACCAGATCAAGGCCTACCAGGCGCAGTTCGAGGCCGACAATCCCGGCGTGAAGATCAAGTGGGTGCGCGACTCCACCGGCATCATCACCGCCCGGCTGCTGGCCGAGAAGGCCGCGCCGCAGGCCGACGTGGTGATGGGCGTCGCCGCCAGCTCGCTGCTGGTGCTCGAGAAGGAAGGCATGCTGCAGCCCTACGCGCCGAAGGGCGTCGACAAGCTCAGCAAGGTCTACGTCGACGATGCCAGGGTGCCGAGCTGGGTCGGCATGGACGTGTGGGGCGCGGCGATCTGCTTCAACACCGTCGAGGCCGCCAAGATCGGCCTGAAGAAGCCCGAGACCTGGAAGGACCTGCTGAAACCCGAGTACCGCGGCAAGGTCGTGATGCCCAACCCGGCCTCCAGCGGCACCGGCTACTTCGACGTGACGGCCTGGCTCAAGATGTACGGCGAGAAGGACGGCTGGGCCTACATGGACCGGCTGCACGACAACATCGCGCAGTACACCCACTCCGGCTCCAAGCCCTGCAAGCAGGCAGCGGCCGGCGAGTTCCCGATCGGCATCGCGTTCGAGTACCGCGCCGCGAAGCTGAAGGAGGAAGGCGCGCCGATCGACCTGGTGTTCCCGCAGGACGGCCTGGGCTGGGACGTCGAGGCCACCGCGGTGATGCAGGGCACGAAGAACCTCGAGGCCGCACGCAAGCTCGCCGACTGGTCGGCCTCGAAGGGCGCCAACGAGCTGTACGAGAAGAATTTCGCGATCGTCGCCTACCCCGGCGTCGCGAAGCCGAACCCGCTGATCCCGGCCAACTACGAGCAGCTGCTGATCAAGCAGGACCTGAAATGGTCGGCCGCCAACCGCGAACGCATCCTCGCCGAATGGACGCGCCGCTACGACGGCAAGTCCGAACCGAAGAAGTGACAGGGACCCGCGCGTGCTGACCGCCGCCGCGATCGAGGCGCTGTTCGCCCGCGAAGGCTCGTCGCTCTATGGCGGCGAAGCCATCAGCCAGGCGGAGCATGCGCTGCAGTGCGCCTGGGCGGCCGAGCAGCAGGGCGGCGACGATGCGCTCGTCGTCGCCTGCCTGTTGCACGACCTCGGCCACCTGCTGAGCGCGCAGCGCGACGACGCGCTCGCGCGCGGCATCGACGACCTGCACCAGCACCGCGTGCTGCCCTTCCTGCGGCCCTGGCTGCCGGCCGACGTGGTCGAGCCGATCGGGCTGCACGTGGAGGCCAAGCGCTACCTGTGCGCGGTCGAGGCGGGCTATGCGGACGCGTTGTCCGAGGCGTCGCGCCACAGCCTCGCGCTGCAGGGCGGCGCGATGAGCCCGCGCGCGGTCGCGGCGTTCGAGAGCCACCGCCAGGCCGAGCGCGCGATCCGGCTGCGCCGCCATGACGACGCCGCCAAGGTGGTGGGGCTCGAGACACCGCCGATCGCGCATTTCCTGCCGCGCGTCACGGCGCTGCTGGGGCAGCGCGCATGAAGCCGCAGGCYTTCCACGCCGGCGCGCTGCTCGCCGCGGCCGGCCCCGCGGCAGCCCTCGACACCGGTGCCGGCTGGCTGCGCCTCGACGGCATCGCCAAGCGCTTCGGCCGCTTCACCGCGCTCGGCGGGATCGACCTCGCGGTGCGCCGCGGCGAGTTCGTCTGCCTGCTCGGGCCTTCGGGCTGCGGCAAGACGACGCTGCTGCGCATCCTCGCCGGGCTGGAGCCGCAGGATGCCGGCACGCTGTGGCTCGACGGGCGCGACATCGGCCGGCTGCCGCCCGCCGCGCGCCACTACGGCATCGTGTTCCAGTCGTACGCGCTGTTCCCGAACCTCGATGTCGCGGCCAACATCGGCTACGGCCTGCGCACCGATCGCGCCGCCCGCGCGCGCCGCGTGCAGGAGCTGCTCGACCTGGTCGGGCT
>NZ_JBFUGN010000690.1:0-3331 GCF_056402895.1 Rhizobacter sp. P3_B12
GCGACAGTCAGTGCACGAAGCGTGCTGGCGCACGCGGGCCATGAAACCAGCCAGCTCCGGCGCCCCGTCCTGATTGGCGCTCCACAGCCTCCCCACCCGCGCCTTTGCCGACACCGCAGTTCTTTGCGTGGGGAAAAGACTGATCAGACAGACGAAGCGCGCGAGCGCTCGCACGCTCAACGGTCTGTTCAGTCTTTTCCCCCACCCGCCGCGCCGCACAAGAAGCAACGAGCGAACAAAGGAGCAAAAACATGTCAGGGCTGACGAGGCAGAGAGTGAAGTGGGCCTGGTGGATGCTCACCCCGATGCTGATCGTGCTGCTGGCCGTCGCCGGCTGGCCGCTCGCACGAACCTTGTGGTTCAGCCTGACCGATGCGTCGCTCGCCCACCTCGGCGAATGGAAGTTCATCGGCCTCGAGAACTACACCGGTGATTACGGCGTGCTGCGCGATCCGGACTGGTGGCGCGCCGTGCTCGTCACCGGTGTCTTCGCGCTGCTCTCGGTCACGCTCGAGACCGCGCTCGGCCTCGGCGTCGCCCTGGTCATCAACCAACCATCGCGCCTGCGCACGCTGCTGCGCGCCGCGATGCTCGTGCCCTGGGCCATCCCCACCGTCGTGTCGGCCCGCATCTGGAGCTGGATGTTGCACGACCAGTTCGGCGTCGTGAACCACTACCTGCTCGCGTTCGGGCTCATCGCGGCGCCGCTCGCCTGGACCGCCGACCCCACGCTCTCGCTCTTCACCGTCGTGATGGTCGATGTCTGGAAGACCACGCCCTTCATGGCGCTGCTGATCCTCGCCGCGCTGCAGATGGTGCCGCTCGATTGCTACGAGGCCGCCAAGGTCGACGGCGTGCCCACCTGGCGCGTCTTCACCCGCATCACGCTGCCGTTGATCGTGCCCGGCGTCGCCGTCGCCGTCGTGTTCCGAACCCTCGACGCACTGCGCGTCTTCGACGTCATCTACGTGATGACCTCCAACAGCCGCGCCACCAAGAGCATGTCGATCTACGTGCGCGAACAGCTCATCGACTTCCAGCAGGTCGGCTTCGGCTCGGCCTCGGCCACCGTGCTGTTCTTCATGATCGCGCTCGTCACCATCGTGTACCTCGGCGCCACGCGCCGCGGCGTCGAGGAGGCCTCGTCATGAACGGTCCCAGCATCCACCAACGCACGCCCGCCATGTCGGCGCTGTACTACGCCTCGGCCGCGCTGCTGCTGTTCGTCTCGCTGTTCCCGCTGCTGTACGCGGTCTCGACCTCGCTGAAGCAGGGCACCGCGCTGTTCTCGCCCGAGCTGTGGCCGGCACACGCCACCCTCGTCAACTACGCCAGCCTGTTCCGCGACCAGCCGTTCGCCCGCAACCTGCTCAATTCCGCCTTCGTCGCCGGCGGCGTCGTCGCGCTGTCGCTCGCACTCAGCTTGCCTGCTGCCTGGGCGCTGTCGCGCGTCAGCTTCCGCGGCCGCGGCACGCTGATGCTCACCGTGCTGTCGGCGTCGATGTTCCCGCAGGTCGCGGTGCTGTCGGGCATGTTCGAGCTGGTGCAGGCGTTCGGCCTCTACGACTCGCTGGGCGCCCTGCTGCTCGCCGACCTGGTGATCACGCTGCCGTTCACCGTGTGGGTGCTCGTCACCTTCATGCGCCAGCTGCCGAAAGAGGTCGAAGAGGCCGCGATGATGGACGGCCTCGGCGTCTTCACGCTGATCTTCCGCATCTTCATGCCGCTGCTCTGGCCGGCCATGGTCGCCACCGGGCTGCTCGCGTTCATCGCCGCATGGAACGAGTTCCTGTTCGCGCTGACCTTCACGATCAGCACCGAACAGCGCACCGTGCCGGTCGCGATCGCGCTGGTGAGTGCCGGCAGCGGCTACGAAGCCCCGTGGGGCGCGATCATGGCGGCCTCGGTGATCGTCACCTTGCCGCTCATCGGGCTGGTGGTCTATTTTCAACGGCAGATCGTCGCCGGCTTGACGGCCGGCTCCGTCAAGGGCTGACTCCTCTTTTGAACGACACGACCATGACAACTCCAACCGACTGGTGGGCCGGCGCCTGCATCTACCAGGTCTACCCGCGCAGCTTCCAGGACAGCAACGGCGACGGCGTCGGCGACCTCGCCGGCATCACGCAGCGGCTCGACCACATCGCCTCGCTCGGCGCCGACGCGATCTGGATCTCGCCGTTCTTCCGCTCGCCGATGCGCGACTTCGGCTACGACGTCACCGACTACTGCGACGTCGATCCGATGTTCGGCACGCTGGCCGATTTCGATGCGCTGGTGGCACGCGCCCACGCGCTGAAGATCAAGGTGCTGATCGATCTCGTGATCAGCCACACCTCGAAGGACCACCCGTGGTTCGTCGAGAGCCGCGCGAGCCGCGACAACCCGAAGGCCGACTGGTACGTGTGGGTCGATCCGCAGCCCGACGGCTCGCCGCCCAACAACTGGCTGTCGCTGTTCGGCGGCAGCGCCTGGCAGTGGGAAACCCGGCGCCAGCAGTACTTCATGCACAACTTCCTGGCCTCGCAGCCGGACCTGAACTTCCACCACCCGCAGGTGCAGGATGCCGTGCTCGWCGCCGCGCAGTTCTGGCTCGAGCGCGGCGTCGACGGCTTCCGCCTCGACACGGTGAACTTCTACTTCCACGACCGGCAGCTGCGCTCGAACCCGCCGCAGCCGGCCGGAAAGTTCGCGGTCGGCGTGCCGCGCGCCAACCCGTACGCGCGGCAGAGCCACCTGTACGACAAGACGCAGCCGGAGAACCTTGCCTTCCTGCAGCGCTTTCGCGCGCTGTGCGACCGCTACCCCGGCATCACCACCATCGGCGAGATCGGCGACGACAACGAGTACGCCACGCTGCGCGCCTACACCACCGGTGCGCGGCTGCACATGGCCTACACCTTCAACCTGATGACCGAACGGCACGAGCCGCGTTACGTGCATGCGGTGCTGGCCGAGATGCTGGCCGAGGCCGGCGACGCCTGGGTGTGCTGGGCGCTGAACAACCACGACGTGGTGCGCGTCGTCACGCGCTGGGCCGGCCTCGGCCCGGCCGAGCGGGTCGCGCCGCTGCTGGTCGGGCTGCTCGGCTCGCTGCGCGGCTCGATCTGCCTCTATCAGGGCGAGGAGCTGGGGCTGGCCGAGGCGGTGATCCCGTTCGAGCAGATCCAGGATCCGTACGGCAAGGAGATGTGGCCCGAGTTCGTCGGCCGCGACGGCTGCCGCACGCCGATGCCGTGGTCGGCCGCGGCGCCGAGCGCCGGCTTCACGAGCGGCACGCCGTGGCTGCCGGTGCCGGAGGGCCAGCGCCAGCGCGCGGTCGATGCGCAGG
>NZ_JBFUGN010000691.1:0-3330 GCF_056402895.1 Rhizobacter sp. P3_B12
GTCTCGCGCGGGTGCTCGTCCTGCGTCACGACGAGCGCTTCGCCCTTCTTCTGCGCGATCGTCACCGGCGTGATCTCGGCATCGAAGAAGCCGGCCTTCTGCGCCGCGACCGCCTTCAGCTGCGAGGCCAGCGCCATCCGGTCCTGCGCGTCGCGCGCGATGCCGAAATCGGCCGCCACGTTCTCCGCCGTCTCGGGCATCGAATCGACACCGTGCAGATCCTTCATCAGCTTGTTGACGAAGCGCCAGCCGATGGTCGTGTCGTGGATGGCCGCGTTGCGGCTGAACGCGCTCTCGGCCTTCGGCATCACGAACGGCGCGCGGCTCATGCTCTCGACACCGCCGGCGATCATCAGGCCGGCCTCGCCGCTGCGGATCGCGCGCGCCGCGCTGCCCACCGCGTCCATGCCCGAGCCGCACAGCCGGTTGATCGTCATGCCCGGCACGCCGATCGGCAGGCCGGCCAGCAGCGCCGACATGCGCGCCACGTTGCGGTTGTCCTCGCCGGCCTGGTTCGCGCAGCCGAACAGCACGTCGTCGACCGCGTCCCAGTCGACGCGGGTGTTGCGCGCGATCAGCGCCTTCAGCGGGATCGCGCCAAGGTCGTCGGTGCGCACCGACGACAGCGCGCCGCCGTAGCGGCCGAAGGGTGTGCGGATCGCGTCGCAGATGAAGGCATCGGTCATGACAGTCTTTCAGGCGATCAGCGGCAGGCCGCTCAACCGCTGCAGTTCATCGAAGGGCAGGCCGTTGAAAGTCTCCACGACTTTCAGGCCCGCGGCCGTCACGTCGATGACAGCCAGGTCGGTGTAGATGCGGCTCACGCAGGCCACGCCGGTCAGCGGGTAACTGCACTCGGCAACGATCTTGCTCTCGCCGGACTTGGTCAGGTGCTCCATCATCACGAAGGTCTTCTTCGCGCCGATCGCCAGGTCCATCGCGCCGCCGACCGCGGGGATCGCATCGGGCGCCCCGGTGTGCCAGTTCGCCAGGTCGCCGCGCGCCGACACCTGGAACGCGCCGAGCACGCAGATGTCGAGGTGGCCGCCGCGCATCATCGCGAAGCTGTCGGCATGGTGGAAGAACGCGCCGCCGGCCAGCAGCGTCACCGGTTGTTTACCGGCATTGATCAGGTCGAAATCCTCGTCGCCCGCGGCCGGCGCCGGGCCCATGCCGAGCAGGCCGTTCTCGCTGTGCAGGAAGATCTCGCGCTCGCGCGGCAGGTGGTTGGCCACCAGCGTCGGCAGGCCGATGCCGAGGTTCACGTACGCGCCCTCGGGGATGTCGCGCGCCACACGGGCCGCCATCTGGTCGCGTGTCATGACAGCCCCTCGGTCGATGGGTACATCGCCCGGTCCCCCGAGGGGACGGCGGGCCGGCTTGGGAGCGGCCCGGCGCTCGGCCCGCTCGCGTCGGCGTGCTTGAAGCCGGCCGGGCCGGTGGCACTGCGCGGCACCTGCACGATCCGTTGCACGAAGATCCCCGGCGTCACGATGTGCTCCGGGTCGAGCTCGCCGAGCGCCACCACCTCGTGCACCGACGCGATGCTCAGCTTCGCCGCCATCGCCATGATCGGCCCGAAGTTGCGCGCGGTCTTGCGGTAGACCAGGTTGCCCCAGCGGTCGCCGCGCTCGGCCTTGATCAGCGCCACGTCGGCATGGATCGGCGACTCGAGCACGTACATGCGGCCGTCGATCTCGCGCGTTTCCTTGCCGCGCGCGAGTTCGGTGCCGTAGCCGGTCGGCGTGAAGAAGCCGCCGATGCCGGCCCCGGCCGCGCGGATGCGCTCGGCCAGGTTGCCCTGCGGCACCAGCTCCAGCTCGATGCGCCCGCTGCGGTACAGCCCGTCGAACACCTGCGAGTCGACCTGGCGCGGAAAGCTGCAGATGATCTTGCGCACCCGCCCGGTCGCGAGCAGCGCGGCCAGGCCCGTCTCGCCGTTGCCGGCGTTGTTGTTGACGATGGTCAGGTCGCGCGCACCTTGCGCGATCAGCGCATCGATCAGCTCGCCCGGCTGGCCGGCGCCGCCAAAGCCGCCGATCATCACCGTCGCGCCGTCGGGCACGCCGGCCAGCGCGTCCTGCACCGAATCGCAGAGCTTGTTGATCATGCTGTTCCTCGCAAGACCCGGGCTTCGTCAAAAAGTTCTTTTGACGAACTCGAGTTCTTTATGGGAACAGTTTAAACCGCCCAGGCGGCCCGTCTCAAGCCGCTTTTGCGAGTTCGTCCATCGCGTAGACGCGGCCGAAGCGGTTTGCCAGGAAGTCGGCCAGCTTCACGTCTTCCTGCCGCACGAAGCCTTGCTGCGGCAGCTGGCCGTTCGCCAGCATGTCGAGGATCGCGCACAGGCTGCTCGCGGTGGTGATCTGGATCGCGCTGCGCAGCTTGCCGGCCAGCACGTGCGCATAGGTCTTGCGCGCGTAGGTGCTCTGCACGAGGCGCCCGTCCTTCATGCCGGAGACGGTGACGAACACGATCACCACGTCCTGCATCGTCGTCGGCACGGCCTGTTCGAGGATGTCCTTCAGCACGTCGCGCCGGTCCTTCAGCCGCAGGTCGTGCAGCAGCGCCTTCATGATCGCGGCGTGGCCGGGGTAGCGGATCGTGCGGTAGTTCAGCGTGCGCACCTTGCCGGCCAGCGTCTCGCACAGCGTGCCCAATCCGCCCGAGGTGTTGAAGGCCTCGTACAGCACGCCGTCGAGCGAGAACTCCTCGCGCTCCTCGAGCGCCGGCACCTCGCGCTTCACGCCGTCGACGATCRCCTCGCAGGGCTCGCAGTACTCGTTGATGACGCCCTCGGTGCTCCAGGTCAGGTTGTAGTTCAGCGCGTTGCTCGGGTAGGCCGGCAAGGCGCCGACGCGCATGCGCACGCTGTCGAGCGTGTCGAAGCCGCTCGCCAGGTCGGCGGCGACGATCGAGATGAAGCCGGGCGCCAGCCCGCACTGCGGGATGAAGGCGGTGCTGGCGCCCACCGCCAGCTCGCGGATGCGGCGGGTGCTGGCCACGTCTTCGGTGAGGTCCAGGTAGTGCACGCCGGTGTCGCGCGCGGCCTGCGCGACCTTGGCCGTCAGGTGGTAGGGCGCCGCGCTCAGCACCGCGAAGCGGCCGCGCAGCGCGGAGCGCAGCTGCTGCGCATCGTTCACGTCCAGCACCAGCGTCGACAGCCCGGGCGTGCCGGCCATCTCGGTCGCGATCTCGGCCAGTTGGGTCGCCGAGCGGTCGGCCACCGTCACGGTGTAGCGCTCACCAGCGGTCGCCGAGGCCAGCAGGGCCCCCACCACGGAGCCGATCTTGCCGCCGCCGATCACCAGGATGTCTTTCATTGCCGCC
>NZ_JBFUGN010000692.1:0-3320 GCF_056402895.1 Rhizobacter sp. P3_B12
CCGCACGCGCTGCGCCACCTGCTGGCCGGCCTCGACTACCAGGAGACGATCAACTTCAGCTTCGTCGAGGAGCGCTGGGAGCATGAGCTGGCCGGCAATGCCGACCCGATCCGCGTGCTGAACCCGATCGCGAGCCCGCTGTCGGTGATGCGCTCAAGCCTGCTCGGCGGCCTCGTCAACGTGCTGCGTTTCAACCTGGCGCGCAAGACCACGCGCGTGCGGGTGTTCGAATCGGGCCGCGTGTTCCGGCGCGATGCGTCGGTCGCCAACGGCGCCTTCAGCGTGGCCGGCATCGCGCAGCCGCTGCGCGTCGCGGGCCTCGCGTACGGCCCGGTCGATGCATTGCAGTGGGCGGCAAAGGAACGCCAGGTCGACTTCTTCGACGTGAAGGGCGACATCGAATCGCTGCTCGCGCCGCTGGCGGTCAGCTTCGTCGCTGCCGAGCACCCTGCGCTGCACCCCGGCCGTTCGGCGCGCATCGAGATCGACGGGCAGGCCATCGGCCACGTCGGCGAATTGCACCCGAAGTGGCGGCAGTCGTACGAGCTGCCGCACGCGCCGGTGCTGTTCGAGCTCGACGCCTCGGCGCTGCAGCAGCGCCTGCTGCCGCAGTTCCAGCCGATCCCGAAGCAGCAGTCGGCTTGGCGCGACATCGCGGTGATCGCCGGCGAGCAGGTCACGCACGAGGCGCTGATCGGCACGATCACGGCGGTCGACCCGGGCCTGATCCGCTCGGCGCGGCTGTTCGACATCTACAAGCCGGCGACGCCTGCGGCCGACATGGCCGCCGGCGAACGCAGCCTGGCCATCCGGCTCGAGCTGCTGGACGACGCCGCGACGCTGACCGACGAGCGCATCGAAGCCGGCGTGCACAAGGTGCTGGACAGCCTGAAGGCCCGCCTCGGCGTGCGCCTTCGCGGCTGAGGGAGGCCGCCATGGACGACCACAACGACGACAAATCCCCGGCCCGCGTGCTGCTGCCGACCCTCGAGACGCCGACGCTCACCAAGGCCGAACTGGCCGAGCTGCTGTTCGAGCGGCTGGGCCTGAACAAGCGCGAATCGAAGGACATGGTCGAGGCTTTTTTCGACATCATCCACGGCACGCTGGTGAAGGGCGAGGACGTGAAGCTGTCGGGATTCGGTAATTTCAACATCCGGCGCAAGGCGCCCCGGCCGGGGCGCAACCCCCGGACCGGGGAATCGATACCGATCAAGGCCAGGAATGTTGTAACTTTTCACGCCAGTCACAAACTGAAGGGAGTTGTGCAGGGCGACATACCGGCGGGTGACGACTTCGAGTAAAGTCTTAGCTTTCTCTCTCGAACTCCTTGATTTCAATGGAGAAAGCGCTTCCCGCCATCCCTGCCAAACGCTACTTCACCATTGGTGAGGTCAGCGATTTGTGCGGCGTGAAGCCGTACGTGCTGCGCTATTGGGAACAGGAGTTCACGCAGCTCAAGCCGATGAAGCGCCGCGGCAACCGGCGCTACTACCAGCACCACGAGGTGCTGCTGATCCGGCGCATCCGCGAGCTGCTGTATGAGCAGGGCTTCACGATCAGCGGGGCCCGCAACCGGCTCACCGAGCTGGTCCATTCGCGGGCTTCGTCGTCTTCGCTGGCATCGCTCGGTGCGCCGGACGGCCACGATGCAGAGCTCGATGGTGAAGCGGATGCCGAGCTCGATGCAGGCGGTCCCGATTCCGAATTGCCGCTCGATGCCGCACCCGAAGACGCGCCCATCCCTCAACCGGTGGTGATCGTCGACGAGGTGTCGCTGACGCAGATGCGCGAAGAGCTGATCTCGATCCGCCACCTGCTGGTGGCCTGACCGGAACCGCCGGATTTCCACGCTATACTGCGCGGCTTACGTCGGGGTGTAGCGCAGCCTGGTAGCGCACTTGCATGGGGTGCAAGGGGTCGCGAGTTCGAATCCCGCCACCCCGACCATAGAGATCGAAGCCATACCGGCTGGTCCCCACCAGCCAGCACGCAGAAAAGCCCACTGAGGTCTGACTTGAGGTCCAACTCAAGTTGAAGCTCAGTGGGCTTTGTGCTTTTCAGATCTCTCCGCGTGACCACCCGCGCGACCCTCCGCGCGACCGAACACCCGCTGCAGCAGCACGCCGTGTTCCCGGCGCCCCGGTGCGCCGCTCAACCCGAGCTGGCGGATCGCGCCGATGACGCGCACCGCTTCGAGCAGGCTGGAGGTCTCGATCAACCGGTAGACGCGGTGATCGCTGTCCTCGACGCCGAAGACCATCTGCACGCCGTCGGGTCGGCTGGCCACGTCGATGGTGTCGAGGGCGTTCATCAGGGCTTCGTCTTCCAGGGGATGGAGGCCATCGGTGATCAGGCGGCTGCGCATGGTGCAAGAGAGGTCGGACTGCTGAGGACGCGGACGATGTTCGGACCGAGCCGCCGCGCCTTCCATCGGCGCCTTCCGACCTTCGCGTAGGAGCAGATCCCTTTCAGCACGGGTCGCTGGCCAGCCCCCCTGCGCGGCGCGTCATCGGCTGGCCGCGGAGGCCGCCGGTGTCGCCGCCTCGGCCGCTGCCGGCGCGCTGGCCGACATCGTCGTCGGCGCCCCGTGCTGCAGCGCATCGGCCGTGCTCGCGGCCATGCCGGCCGGCAGCAGCGGCACGATCAGCAGCGCGACGATGTTGATGATCTTGATCAGCGGGTTCACCGCCGGCCCGGCCGTGTCCTTGTAGGGGTCGCCGACGGTGTCGCCGGTGACGGCCGCCTTGTGCGCGTCCGAGCCCTTGCCGCCGTGGTGGCCGTCCTCGATGTACTTCTTCGCGTTGTCCCAGGCGCCGCCGCCGGTGCACATCGAGATCGCGACGAACAGGCCGGTGACGATGGTGCCCATCAGCAGCCCGCCGAGCGCGGCCGGGCCGAGCAGCATGCCGACCGCGATCGGCACGACCACCGGCAGCAGGCTCGGGACGATCATTTCCTTGATCGCCGCGGTGGTCAGCATGTCGACGGCGCGGCCGTACTCGGGCTTGCCGCTGCCGTCCATGATCCCCTTGATGTCGCGGAACTGGCGTCGCACCTCCTCGACGACCGAACCGGCCGCGCGGCCGACGGCCTCCATCGCCATCGCGCCGAACAGGTACGGGATCAGCCCGCCGATGAACAGCCCGACGATCACGCGCGGCTCCGACAGGTCGAAGCTCACCGTCATGCCGCGCGCTGCCAGCGCGTGCGTGTAGTCGGCGAACAGCACCAGCGCGGCCAGCCCGGCCGAGCCGATCGCATAGCCCTTGGTGACGGCCTTCGTGGTGTTGCCCACGGCATCGAGCGGGTCGGTGATG
>NZ_JBFUGN010000693.1:0-3319 GCF_056402895.1 Rhizobacter sp. P3_B12
ATGGTCTTGAAGGCCCTGAAGTCGGCGGGCGCCCAACCGTCGTAGTCGCGCAGCAGTTCGCCCAGCACGCACAGCTGGTAGCCCTGAATGCCGGCGACGAGGAAGCCGTCGAAGTACCCGTCCAGGCTCTTGAGCGTGCCCGACCAGGCGTTGAGGATCTGCACCGCAGCATCCGCGTATTCCCGGCGCCCGGTCATCTTCCACATGTAGACGTAGCTCTGGGCCGCGTTGATGTCCCACCACAGGTACTGCGCGTTCACTGAGCTGCAGCTGTCGCCGCGGCACACCTTCTGCTGCGGGCGCGCGGCGTAGGTGATCCGGGCGCCGGCGTCGAGTTCGGCGGGCGTCGGCGCGAACCCGTGGCTGGCCTGCGTCAGGATCTGGTAGTCGTCGTACACCGGCGCGCTGTGCGCTGCGACGGCGGCCCGCATCCGCGCCAGGTCCGAGGCGGTGCTCAGCAGCCCCGGATGCACGAAGGACTGGATCCTGAAGTCCGCCGCCACGACGAGATCGCGGGACAGGTTGCGGATCGTGCACGTGCCGGCCGCGGCATCGCAGAGCTCGCCGGCGTCGCCGAGCCACCCCGCCAGCCTGAAGTTGGCTGGCGCCGCGGCCGTCAGCGTGATCGTCTCCCCGCGGTTGGCGCACCCGTCGGGCGACGCGATCGCGACCCGGACGCCGCCCGAGTCGCGCGACACGGTCACACTGCCGGCCAGCATCGGCGACGCATGCACGCGGAAGCTGGAGGCCGTGCAAGGCGCCGCGGCGGCCTGGGGAGGCGGCGGGCTGGGGACGGGTGCCGGTGCCGGTGCCGGTGCCGGTGCTGGTGCTGGCGCTGGTGCAGGCGCTGGTGCAGGGGCAGGGGCAGGGGCAGGTGCTGGCGCAGGGGCAGGCGCTGGTGCGCATCCCGCGAGGGTGACCAGCAGCGACACCAGAAGGCTTGCGCGCAGTCGCGGGGACATCGCTGCGCAGCGCGCATGCTCACTGGGCTGAAGACTGCGCGTCATCGGAGTTCCTTTAGCATGAGAAGTGGGTAACCGCCCGGCAAGCGCTGACATCCCTGGGCGTTCGACCTGCGGTCGAGGCGAGCTTGGCGGCGTTGCACCGGCGGTGCTGGGCGCGGTGCTTGGATGCCACTTCGCTACCGGAACTGCCGACTGGGTCGGATTCCGATCAACGGGTGCTTGCCGGAGCGCCGTAGACGATGCCTCGTCCCACCGTGCTCATGTACACCACGCCTTCGGTATTCATGTCGCCCACGACGAACTGGCCGTTGCCGGGACCGCCGAACTGGTGCGCATCGTCGTTGATGCGGATCCAGCTCGCACCGGCATCGGCAGAACGGTAGAGGCCCCGCTTGCCGCCGCCGGCGGCGCCCCAGATGAACACCGTGGGATAGCTCGCGCCGGCGAGTGCCTTGCCAAACCCCACCGCGCTGCAGTAGGTCACGCCGGACAGCTTGCCGAACGAGGCACCGGCGTTGGTAGAGCGCGCCAGGCCGCCGTCTCGCAACGCGACCCACACGTCACCCTCGCGGCCGGGGGCAACGCCCAGCCGCGGAGAGCCGCCGGCGCCGAGCGTTGCAGCGACGGTGAAGCTGGCGCCACTGTCGTTGCTCGTCAGCACGTCGCCGTTGCCGCCGTCGTATGCATAGAACCTGGCGGTTTTCACCGGGTCGGCCACCGGCCGCACGGCACGCCGGCCCAGGCCGGATGCCTCGTTCCACGTCGGGCTTGCGTTGGCAAAGTCGGTCGAGCGGTAGGTGGTGGCGATGCCGCCGGCGGTCATCGTGTGCAGCAGCGTGCCGCCGTCCGCCGACAGCGCGACCACGTTGTCGTTGATCGACGTCGCATTGACCATCGGCACCTGCGTCCAGGTGGCGCCGGTGTCGGCAGAGCGGTACATCTTCTCGCCTCCGACGCGAACGACGGCTGAGGTGTTCACCGCCGCAACCGCCAGCCCGGAGGTGGTGCCGATGCGTGGCGTGTGGATCGGCGCATAGGCGGAGATGTCGGTGTGGCGGTAGCCGTCGTAGTCGCCGATCACTGACAGCAACGGTCCCCCGGGGACGCTCACCAGCCCGAGGGCCACCGTCTCCTCCAGCCCCTTGACGGCAAAGGTCCAAGTGGTCGGCGCCGCATCCAGGTTGGCCGTGCGGAAGATGCCGTTGCCCGAGGTGACCCAGGCGGCCTTGCCGTCGAACGGATCGAGCTCGATGCTGTTCGCCCAATGGATGGAGTTGCCACCCACCCAGTTCACACCGCCGGTGTCGAGGGCGAAGCCGCGGGACACCACATCGGTCCACGCGCTGCCGCCGTTGGTCGTGACGAAGAAATGGTCGCCCCAGGCGGCGCCCTGCTGCATCCAGTTGTTGATGGTGGACACCAGCACCCGCTGCGGGTTCTTGGCGTCGACGGAGACACCGGAGAACGCGCCGGTGGTGCCGGCGGGCGTGACGTTGGTCCAGGTGCCGCCCGCGATGCCGTATTTCCACACCTGGCCGGCATCCATCGGTTCAGGCGGGGTCAGGTTCCTCGAGTCTCCATGTGGGCCGGATCCATTCGCGTAGGTGATGTAGAGGTTTCCATCGCCGGCCAGTGCGGCGCGCTGGGGGAGGAACCCGGCCGGCGCGTTGGCCACGGCGTTGAAGGTGGCGCCGGCGTCGTTGCTGCGGTAGAGGTTCGAGCCTACCGACCCGTAGCGCGACACGCCGACGAAGATGCGCTGTGCCACGCCGTTGGCCACGCTGGAGGGATCCAGGAGCACGAAGCTGACACCGGCTTCGTTGGGGGTGCCGGTCACGGGCAACGCATTCACGCGGGCAAAGCTTGCGCCGGCGTCGACGCTCTTGAACAGGCCGTTGTTGCGGGAGCCGACATAGAGCACGTTGCTGCTGGCCGGATCGACCTGGATCTTTTCGCCGTTGCCGCGCCCCATGCCGTTGCCATTGGCACGGAATTGCGCGCTGACGTCGGTGATGCGCGAGAAGGTTGCGCCGTAGTCGGCGGACCGCATCACCGCCGTCTTTCCGTTGCTGAAGTACGGGGTTCCGGCGAGCACGTAGACCACGGCCGGGTCCTTGGCGTCCAGCGCCATCGATTCCACGCCCATCAAGCCGACGTCGTCTTCCGACAGGCCATCGAGCAACGGCACCCACCGCCCGGTGGCGTTGTCCCAGCGATACGCGCCGCCGACGTCGGTGCGCGCGTAGAACAGGTTCTGCTGCGTCTTGCTCGGGATCACGGCCGTCACGAACCCTCCGCCGCCGATCGCGACATTGCCCCAGCGATAGGACTGGGTCTGGCCGCCCGGAGGCGCG
>NZ_JBFUGN010000694.1:0-3317 GCF_056402895.1 Rhizobacter sp. P3_B12
ACCTGGCCTTGCGCAGCGGGCCGTTCGGCGACGGTTTCGGCCGCCGGCCCGCGGGCCTGACGCTGGACCGGCTGAAGGCTGCGCCGCACGGCATCGACCTCGGCCCGCTGGCGCCGCGCCTGCCCGGGCTGCTGCGCACGCCGTCGGGCTGCATCGAGCTGGCGCCGCAACGCCTGCTCGACGACCTGCAGCGCGTGGCCGCCGATGCGCGGACCGGCCCTTCCGATGCGGTGATCATCGGCCGCCGCCAGGTGCGCTCGAACAACAGCTGGATGCACAACCTGCCGACGCTCGCGAAAGGCCCGTTCCGCTGCACCGCGCTGGTCCACCCGCAGGACGCCGCGCGCTGGGGCCTGCAGCACGGCGGGCAGGCGCGCATCGCCGGTGCGCGGGATCAGTCGATCGACGTGCAGGTGGAGGTCAGCGACGAGGTGATGCCCGGCGTGATCAGCCTGCCGCACGGCTGGGGTCATGCGCTGCCGGGGGCCCGCCTCGCGGTGGCCGCCGAACGCCCCGGCGCGAACCTCAATGCGGTGCTGGACGATGCGCTGCGCGACCCGCTGTCGGGCAATGCGGTGCTGGGCGGGGTCGCGGTGCATGTCAGACCGGGATGAGCATTCAGCCCCCAACATAAGTCGACTTTCAACAAAATCCTGTTGAATGATGGCATTATTTGCTTTTTCCAGAAGCAAAAAGCCATGTTGCACAGCTACGCCTTCAAGAATTTCGAGAGCTTTGTCGAGCGCACTGAGGTGTCGCTGAAGCTGAGCGACAAGGCAGCATCGCGGGGCTGGGAGGTCACCCCGAAAAGCGGCCAGAGATTGAGCACGGCTCTTGGTGTCATGGGCGCGAACGGTGCGGGCAAGACGCGGGTGCTGAAACCACTCGCCTTTGCCGCATGGTTCATGTCCCGCTCCTTCCAATCCAAGCCGGATGCCCCTCTTCCGCTGGAACCTCACTTCGCTCACGAAGCAGAACCCACAGAGATCGAGGTGGAAGCGGAAGACGTTGAGGGCACGCTCTGGCGCTACGAGCTCCATGCCACGGCCCAGCGAGTGATCTTTGAAGCGCTGTATCGCAAGCAGACCCGCTTCAACTATGTGTTCACACGTGAGCTCGATGCGCAGGATGGCTACAAGGTCAGGCAGCAGGGCTTCGGCATGCCGCCGGCAGAGGCGGCAAGGGTGCGCCCAAACGCCTCCCTTGTCTCCACGGCCCGCCAGTACAGCGTGGAGGTGGCCGAGCGCATCACCAACTTCAACCTCAACACGAACATCGATGCACGGGGAGGCAGGCGGTTCAATTCGGCACAACTGACTTCAGCGGCACAAGTCTTCGCTTCCGAGCAGCGGCTCTACCTGCAGATGTCGTCGCTGATCCAGGACTGGGACCTGGGACTGACCGATGTGGAACTGCGCCGCTTCGAGCAGACCGACCCGGCCGATGGAAGCAAGTCGGAGCAGTGGTTGCCGTTCGGCGTGCATGCCAAGCCCGATGGCCAGCTTCATCGATTGAATTTCCATCAGGAGTCGAGCGGTACGCAGGCGGCATTCGTTCTCCTGTCACGCCTGCTTCCCTTGCTGAACACCGGTGGCGTTGCGTTGATCGATGAACTGGATGCCGACTTGCATCCGCACATGCTCGAGCCCTTGCTGTCACTTTTCGCGAGCCCCGTGACCAACCCTCACCAGGCCCAGCTGCTCTTCAGCCTTCACGCCCCTCACGTGTTGACGATCCTGAGCAAGGCCCAGATGCTGTTCGTTGAAAAGCGCGATTGCGTCAGCCAGGCCTACCGCGGCGATTCCATCAAGGGCCTGCGCTCGGACGACAACCTCTATGCCAAGTACATGGCAGGCGCGCTGGGCGCGGTTCCGCAGCTCTGATGCCCTGGCGCATGACTGGCTCTCGCCCGGTGGTTCGCACCGTTCGTCGAACCGCACTGCTGATGGGCGAAGGCGACGCGGAGGAAGTGCTGCTGCGCCACCTGCGCAAGCTCTACACCCACGGTGGCCAGGGCTTCAGCGTCACCATCAGGAATGCCCATGGCAAGGGAGCGGGCCACGTGGTCGAGTGCGCTGTCCGCGCCAGCGCCAATGCCGCCTACGACCTTTGCGCCGCCTTGCTGGACACGGATGAAGGATGGACCGATGCAGTGCGCAAGAAGGCCAGGGTGAAATCCATCCAGGTCGTCGAGTCAGACCCGTGCTGCGAAGCATGGTTGCTGGACATCGTGGGACGCGCCGCAGAACGCCGCAGTCCGCAGCACAAGCGTGAGTTCGAGCGACTGTTCGGCCTGCCGGCCCATGATCCGGCCGTTTTCACCAGGCATTTCCCGCGCGCCGTGCTGGATGCAGCACGCGCTCGCGTCCCGACCTTGGATCAACTGCTGACCGTGTTCGGCGTATAGCCGCTGCAGCTTGCGGGCAGCGGCTGCCTCACTTCAGAAGCGGCTCGCCCAGGCAGGCGCGCAGCCTCGGGATGTCGACGCAGGAGCGCGGCGCCGCCGTCTCGGCCTGCGCGGCCACCGCCTGYAGGCACGATGCGGAGGCGCGCGCCCTGCCCGCCAGGTCGGGATGCTTGCGCTGGAATGCGCTGTCGCGCTGCGCCAGCGCCAGGCCGACTTCGTAGTGGTTCGCCACGTCCATCGTCAGCTCGCGCGCGAACCGATGGTTCGCTTCGAGGCAGGTCGACCCGTCGGGTGCCGGCTGCCCGGCGCGGCGCTCCTGGAACTGCACCGCCGATCGCCACCGGGCATCGCCGGCCAGCAGGTAGGCGTACGCGGTCGGGAAGTTGGGGTAGGCATTGAAGTAGGCCCGGTACGCGGCGTCGTAGTCCTGCTTGCGATAGGCGCGATCGCCCTCGGCGGTCAAGCGCTCGGCGGCGCGCCGGTCTTCGGCCGTGCGCTTGCCGCGATCGGATTCGATGTTCGCCAGCGCGCGTGCGGCTTCCGCCGAGATCGGCGGGCCGTCTGCAGAGACGATCAGTGGCAGGCCCACCGTGCCGGCCAGCGCAGCCGCACACAGCACCCACCGCCGCATCGAGGCCTTCATCGGGCCTTCTCCGGCGTGCCCCGGACGGTGAGCTTGGCCACGCTGAGCCCGTCCGGCCCGCGGTGGCTGACCAGCGCTTCGTGAACGTCGTTCCAGCGATCCAGGTCGACCACGGTGACGCAGCCGTCCGAGACGTTGCCGACGTGCACATAGCGGCTGTTGTCGCCGTACTTGATCGGGAACCAGACCTGGTCGTACCTGAGGTTCGGCGCGCCTTCGCGGTAGTAGCGCGTCATGTCCTTGTTGTGCGGCGCATCGGGCAGCAGC
>NZ_JBFUGN010000695.1:0-3317 GCF_056402895.1 Rhizobacter sp. P3_B12
CGCAAGTACAGCGCCAGGAACTCGGCGTAGTCCTGATCGTCATCGATCACGGCCAGGGTCTTGGGCAACATGGCAGCTTCAGGAATGGCGGTGCGTCACGGAGTTGGAAGCTTTGATGGTGGCCCACGTCACGACGGGCAAGCCGCGCGATAAGCGCCTCAAAGCCACGGCATTTTGGCGAATGAGCATAAATTTCTCAAGCGATGATTTATTCGCCCGATACCACCTTGGTCTATGTCAAACAGACGCTCGACAGGCGCCTTCCCAGCGCCAGAGCACCCGAGCACCTGAGTATTCGCACCCTTTGTTTCAGAAAGCACCTGCCCATGATGAGCGACGTCAAAGTCTCCGAGCGACCCTCGTCGGCCGCAGCCTCTTCGGAAGCACACCTGTATCCCGGTAGCGGCGAGCCACGCAGCCGAGCGCACGGTGGCGAGTACCTGAGCTTCAGGATCAGCGAGGAGGAATACGCCCTGGACATCTTGAACGTGCAGGAGATCCGTGGCTACGAGAACCCCACTCGCATCGCCAACGCACCACCCTTCGTCAAGGGTGTCCTGAATCTACGTGGCGTGATCGTGCCCGTTGTGGATCTGCGAATGAAGTTCGGCCGCGAACAGGTTACCTACGACGCTGTCACTGTCACGATCATCCTCAACGTCGCCGGCCGCGTCGTGGGTGCCGTCGTCGACTCGGTCAGCGACGTGGTCGAGCTCAAGGGCGAGCAGATCAAGCCCGCGCCGGAGTTCAACGCCTGCGTTGATGCCAGCCATATCACTGGCATCGGCGCGGTCGACCAAGGCAAACAGCAACGCATGCTGGTCCTGGTCGACATCGAAAAACTCATGTCCGGCGCCGAGATGGGGCTGGTCGAGCGAACCCTGAACTAGACCATCTCACTGCAGTACGAAGGACATTCATCATGAACAACTTGAAGGTTTCCACTCGGCTCATCATGCTGGTCGGCGCGCTGTCACTGCTGCTGGTCGGCATCGGCGGCCTGGGCCTGTACGGCATCAGCCAGTCCAACGAGGCGCTGAGATCGGTCTACGAAGGCAGCACAGTGCCCACCGCGAAGCTCGGCGAGATCAGGTCCATGGTGCTGCACAACCGGCTGGCCATCAACATCGCGCTGGTGAACCCGACCGCCGAAGTCATTAAAGAACGCACCGCGGAAATCGAATCCAACATCGCCACGATCACCAAGCTCTGGGACGCCTACGTCGCCGCCGACCTGACGTCTGAGGAGGAAAAGCTTGCCAAGACCTTTGCCAGCGACCGCACGAAGTTCGTTCAGGAAGGGCTGAAACCGATCGTGTTCGCGCTTCGTGCCAACGACCTGAAAGAGGCACAGCGCCTGGTCACGGACAAGATCCGTCCGCTGTCCATCCCGTTTGAAGCGGGCAACGACGCACTCATCAAACTACAGATCGACGAAGCCCAGAAGGAGTACGCGGCCGCGGCCGCACGCTATGCCGGGATCCGCATGGTCGCGATCGCTTCCATCGCCGCGGGTCTGATGTTCGCAGGGCTGTTCGGCTTCGTATTGGTGCGCTCCATCGGTCGCCAGCTCGGTGCCGAACCCGGTGAGGCCGCCGACCTGGCACGAAGCGTGGCCGCCGGCGACCTCAGCGTGCGCATCGATCTCAGACAAGGCGACACCACCAGCCTGATGGCGCAGCTCAAGGAGATGCAGATCAGCCTGGCCAAGGTGGTGTTCGGCGTGCGCCAGAACTCCGAGTCGGTGGCCACCGCGTCGGCCCAAATCGCCCAGGGCAATCTGGACCTGAGCCAGCGCACCGAGGAGCAGGCCTCGGCCCTCGAAGAGACCGCCGCGTCGATGGAGCAGTTGGGCTCGACCGTCAAGCAAAACGCTGACAACGCCAAGCAGGTCAATCAGCTCGCGCTGGGCGCCAGCACGGTGGCGATCAAGGGGGGCGAGGTGGTCGGCCAAGTGGTGGACACCATGAAGGACATCAACCACAGCTCGAAGAAGATCGCCGACATCATCAGCGTGATCGACGGCATCGCCTTCCAGACCAACATCCTGGCGCTCAACGCCGCGGTGGAGGCGGCGCGTGCCGGTGAGCAGGGCCGTGGCTTCGCGGTGGTGGCCAGCGAGGTGCGCAGCCTCGCCGGTCGTTCGGCCGAAGCGGCCAAGGAGATCAAGGGCCTGATCACCGCCAGCGTGGAACGCGTCGAACAAGGCACGGCCCTGGTCGATCAGGCCGGTGTCACGATGGCCGAAGTGGTCAGCTCGATCAAGCGCGTGACCGACATCATGGGCGAGATCAGCGCCGCGAGCATCGAACAGAGCGCGGGGGTTTCTCAAGTGGGAGAGGCCGTGAGCCAGATGGACCAGGTCACGCAACAGAACGCTGCATTGGTGGAAGAGAGCGCCGCCGCGGCCGAGAGCCTGAAGGTGCAGGCGCAGCAACTGGTGCAGGCGGTGGCGGTGTTCAAGCTGGCGCAAGGCGCACAGGCCGCCGTGCCGGTCACATTCGAGGCGTCCACCCCAGCAGCCGGTGACCGGGGCAGCGCCGAGCGCCGCGGGCCCGACCGTGCGAAGAACGTGACCCGCCCCGTCTTCGGCAAGACCAAGCCGGCCCCAAGCAAAGCCGTGGCGCCGATGCCGTCCGAACCGGTGCCTGCCCGGGCAGGCGTGCGCACCGGTACCGACCACTGGGAAAGCTTCTGAACGACACGCACTCCCTGCGGATTTACTGCACGGCAGAATTCGCCGGCATCGGTAGTTCGTGGCGCGCGGCGGCCGCCGAAGCCCCCGCCGTCTCAAGGCTGCCGCGGTGCCATGCAGCCCCTGGTGGGCGCCAGAGCCGACTCGCTCAATGCCGGTGAGCAAGGTCGACCAGTAACCGCGTCAGACTCCCCGCCACGGCCGCAGTGGCGGCGTGGTTCAACACAGACTGCGAACTTCTAACTCACGACACTAGCGCTGATGCAGGGAACGACCGAACTACGTCTGTGTCGCGAACTGCTTCGCAGTGAATGCCCATGCCATGCGTGAGGCGTCAGGACCCTTCCCGGCTGTCTGTGGAGACGTAGATTTCGGTGGTCGCACGTGAGCGTCCAGTCTGACCATCTTGAGAATGCGATAGGCACATAGGAGCCTCGTACCCACCTCAACTTTGGTGGATACGTATGACCTTCCCCGTCCAACCCGCTGGCGCTCGGCGCCGGCGTCGGCTCCACAGCGACGAGTTCAAGGCCAATGCCGTGGCAGCCTGCATGCAGCCGGGGATGTCCATGGCAGCCGTGGCGATGGCGCATGGCATCAACGCCAACCTATTGCGCCGCTG
>NZ_JBFUGN010000696.1:0-3313 GCF_056402895.1 Rhizobacter sp. P3_B12
CTGGTGAGCTGGTCGGCCTGCTGAAGAACGCGCTCGGCCAGCACGTCGACATCGGCCGCCCGGCCGCGCTGCGGCGGGTCGGCGAGCGCCGCCTTCAGCCGCTGCCACGGCACCTCGACCGCGCTCAGCAGGTCGCCGAAGGTGGCCTGCGACACCGCCTTGCGCAGCGCCAGCACGTTGGCATCGACGCGTGCGCACGATTCGTCCAGCAGCCCGGCATGCGCACCGCTGTCGACCCCCAGCGCGCTCAGCGCATACAGTTTGACGATGCGCTGCGACAGCATGCGCAGCTGCCCGGCGCGGTTCACCGCCTCGGCATAGCGCGCCGCCTCGATCACCTGCTGCGACACCTGGCCGACGCGCTGGTTGCTGTGCATCGACGCCGTGCGCAGCACGCGGAAGGCCTCGTCCTCGGACACCTGGCGCGCGCGCATCAGGATGCCCTTGGCGCGATCCACCAGCTTGCGCTCCTCGAAGCGATGCGTCACGTCGTCGAGCGCGGCCTGCCGCTTCTGCTCGAGTGCGAAGCGCGCCTGCGCGAGCTGCAGCACCGGCCGCAGCCGGGCCGGCGCGTAGCCGTTGACGACATAGGCGTGGATGCCGCTGTCGAGTGCGCGCTCGATCTTCTGCGCATCGGGGTCCTGCGTGAACAGCACCACCGGCCGCGGCGCGGTGGCCGCGAGCAGCGCGCAGGCCTCGAACACCGCCGCATCGGCCGGCGCATCGTGACAAACCACCACATCCGGCCCGAGACGGATCGATTCCCGCACCAAGTTGCCGCAGCCCACCGCACCAAGCACGTGAATCCCGCTCGATTGCAGGTCGGCCTGCAGTGCAGGCAAGCCCTGGGAGGGGCCGAGCAGGATCAGGGCAGAGGTCATGGAAAGCCGGTTCGGCAGAGGTTCGACAGCAGGGTGCGACAGAGGAGGAGGCACGACGCATCGTGCAAGGAACGAACCATACCAGCGCCGGGTGCCACAAGACTCGCTGCACCGCTGGCATGGCGCTTGCAAAGCATGCGGCGGGTGTGACGCTGCACCCGACCTTGCCTCCGCACCGCGGGTGATGCTCACGACGAAGTGGGCATTCATGTGCCAACAGCTTCGGCGCTGCACATGTCAACCTCGTTCAAGAGCTTTCTGCGCGCGGGCCACGGCCCGACGCTGTTCGCGGCCTTCCTGTATTTCGCGTTCTCCTGCTGCATCTGGGTGCTGAACGGCGCAATGGCGCCCTTCATCAGCGAGACCTTCTCGCTGTCGCCGGCGCAGAAGGGCCTGATGCTGTCGGTGCCGATCATCGCCGGCGCGCTGATGCGGTTTCCGCTCGGCGTGCTGGCGCAGTACATCGGCCGCAAGCGCGCCACGCTGGTCGAGATGGGGCTGATCGCGGTGGCGATGCTGTTCGGCTTCTTCTTCGTGCACAGCTTCAACGAGCTGCTCGCGATGGGCGTGCTGCTGGGCATCGCCGGCGCGAGCTTCGGCGTCGCGCTGTCGCTCGGCGCCGGCTGGTTCCCGCCGCAGCACAAGGGCCTCGCGATGGGGCTGGTGGGCGCCGGCAACGTCGGCACCGCCGTGTCGGTGCTGGTGGCCCCGCCGCTCGCGCAGTGGCTGGGCTGGCAGGCGGTGTACGGCGTCGCGGCCGCGGCGATCGCCATCCCGATGCTGGTGATGATCCTGCTCGCGAAAGAGCCGCCCGATGTCGACAGCCACGCAAGCCTGCGCGAGCACGTCGCCTGCCTGTTCGAGGGCGACGGCTGGGCCTTCAGCCTGATCTACGCGGTGACCTTCGGCGGCTTCATCGGGCTCACGACCTTCCTGCCCTCCTACTACCACGACCAGTTCGGCGTCAGCAAGGTGCAGGCGGGGCAGTTGACGATGCTGGCCGCCTTCATGGGCGCAGCCTTGCGCGTGGTCGGCGGCTGGCTCTCCGACCGCTGGGGCGGCGTCAACACGCTGACGCTGGTGCTGGTGGTGGTGGCCGCCTGCCTGCTGCTGACCGGCCTGTCGACCGGCTCGCTGGTGGTGACGACGCTGCTGCTGATGCTGTGCTTCGCGGCGCTCGGCGCCGGCAACGGTGCGTTGTTCCAGCTGGTGCCGCTGCGCTGGCCGATGGCCACCGCGGTGGCCGGCTCGATGATCGGCGAGATCGGCGCGCTGGGCGGCGGGCTGGTGCCGAACGCGATGGGGCTGTCGAAGCAGTACCTCGGCACCTATGCCTGGGGCTTCGTGCTGTTCGCCGTGCTCGCACTGGTGATGCTGGCGGTGATGCGCGCGCTGCAGATCCGCTGGACGCGCACCTGGGCCGAGAAGGGTGGACGCGCGCGGCCGGTGGCCGAGACCGCCGACATCGGGCTGCGCACCACGCGGCTGCAGCCGCACAAGGCCGCCCGATGAACGGAACGATGTCAGCGCGGCAGGAACAGCAGCCAGTAGACGAGCAGCAGGTTCAGCAGCACCGAGATGCCGAGCGCGATGCGCCCGAGCAGCCGCGGATCGCGCTGCGCGAGCGGCGTGGCGGGCGGCGCGGCAAGCTGGCGCGAGGCGCCGCGCTGCAGCGCGAGCAGCAACTCCTCGGCGGTCTCGAAGCGCTGGCGGGCATCGAGCGCGACCGCCTTCAGCACGACATGGTCGAGCCAGATCGGCACCTCCGGGCGCAGCCGCGACGGCGGCTTCGGATCGCTGCGGAAGCGCCCGCGCTGGTAGGGCTGCACCTCGCCGTACGGCAGCCGGCCGGTCAGCCACTGGTACAGCGTGACGCCGAGCGCGAACAGGTCGCTGCGCGCGTTGGCCGCTTCGCCGGCCGCGTTGTCGTCGCTCGCCCACTGCTCGGGGTTCATGTAGCTGGGCGTGCCGGCATGCAGGCTGCGCAGCACGCGCGGCTCGCGGCCGGAGACCGCGACGCCGAGGTCGAGCAGGCGCCAGCGGCCGTCGTCGCCGCGGTGCAGGTTGGCGGGCTTCACGTCGCGGTGCACCACGCCCAGCCGGTGCAGGCGCGCGAGTGCGCCGGTGATCTCGATCGCCGCATCGACCGCATCGCCGACGCTGCCGCGCTCGCCGGCCGCCAGCAGCTGCGCCAGCGTGCGGCCGGCATGCCAGTCGTAGGCGACGTAGAACGCCGTCGGCTCGCTCACCTCGCGCAGGCGCACGAAGCCGTCGGCCTCGCCGACGCGCGACGCGAGCCAGGCCTCGTGCGCCAGCATCGCGCGCTCCTGCGGGTCGTTGGCGCGCGACAGGTGCAGCGTCTTCAGCGCGACCAGCGGCTCGCCGGGCTCGCCGCTGCGGGCTTGATAGAGGCAGTGCACGCCGTTGTCGGC
>NZ_JBFUGN010000697.1:0-3307 GCF_056402895.1 Rhizobacter sp. P3_B12
GGCCGGGGCAGGTGATGGCGCGGGCGCGGGCGCGGGCGCGGGGGCGGGTGCAGGCGGCGTGCCGCCGCTCGGCCCGAGGTCTTGCCACAGACTCGCGGTGGTCGGGTTCCAGCCGGTGCCGGAGTAGTCGGTCTGCGAGACCCAGGCTTTGTAGTCATGCCCGTTGTACGACACGATCGTGCCGGCCGGGTAGTAGGTGTCAGTCTTCCAGGCCGGGTAGGCCGCGAGGACGGTTGTGGCCGCCACCGACAGGACCAGGGACGCCAGCACGCGGCGCGCGGAGCCGCGCGAGGCGGAAGTGGTCATGACCATTTGTAATCGCTCCCTCTGGATAGATGCTGGCATCAATATATCCAATTGAATACCAGTTGGGGCGATGACGTGGCCGACAGAGACTATTTCTTCTGTGACGACTCGTATGTCGTCGGGACACCAGAAGGCACCATCAGGCGCAACGCGCTCACACCGAATTGGCTGCCTGGATGCCGGTGAGGATGGCCCCGCAGGCATTGAGGTAGCGCCGGCTGGCGCGAAGGTTGGTGCCGATGCGCTGGGCGTTGCTCCACATGATCTGTTCGACGGGAGCGAAGCCCATGACCGCATGCGGCTGGCCCGCTCGCATCGGAGCGGCCAGCAACTCCACGCCCGCAGCCGCGGCGGCGTCCGCAGCGGCGAGACCGGCCTCGGGGTGGAACCCCGCGACCTGCGCTTCTGCGAGCGTCACCGCATGCGTTGCCGCGGCCACCTGGGCTGCGGTCTTCGCCACCTGCTTCGGGCTTGCGGCCGCAGCCTGTCGCCGCAGCGCCGTGTTGCGCATGCTGCGCTTTCGGACGAGGTCCTCCTGCAGTTGCTCGACCTGGGCCCGTTCGATCAAGGCATCCGCATAGGCTTGCGTCTCGGCCTGGAAGAAGATGACCTGGTACCGCAGCACGGCCGATTCCTGTGCGGTCATGCCGATCAGCTCCGCGAACGGACTGTCGGCCTTGGGCGTGCCGTTCGCATTCATGTTCTGGTGGCCGCCATAGTGCTGGCTGAAATAGATCTGATGGGTCGCGGCGTTGACGACGATCCGGGTTCCACCGCCGCCCTCCATGCCCATTTCGTAATAGACCTGCCCTCCGGGCAGGTTGCCCTCCTGGTTGTCGTGCGTCGGCGTGGCGGGACGGATGTGCACGCTCGAGGTCAGCTCGATCAATCGGTCCTTGAGTTCGGAATGCACCTCGTCATTGCTGGCCAGGTTCAGTTGCTTGATCACGCGCGGGTCGTGGTGGACGTTGAGGACGGTGATCGCAGACAGGTTGGAGTAGCTCGACAGGGCGTAGTGGTCGCGTTCCAATTCGCCGAGGAAGGCCTCTCTGTCGTGCATCCACGCGTGGTAGGGCGCTACGCGCTGGGCCACCTCCCGGCGTTCGCGCTGCACGGGCGCCTGGACCGCACGGCCGAATACGTTGCCAATCGTGCGAAGCTGCGCCTGCATGCGCGGTGACTTGTCGATGAGCGCCTGCAGCCCCTGGGGTCGAACGGCTGCGGCCGCCGGTGCTGGCGTTGCGTCGGCCGCCGGCTTCAATGTCTTGTCCGCACGCTGCATGCCGAGTTTTAGCGCTCCCAGCGCCGTGCCGCACTAGGCGAATTGCTGATTACCGGCGTCAGAAATGCTGAACCGCCAGTCGCGCATTCACCCTGTGCGGCGCCCGGCGGTCGTTCCGACGGCCCCTCGCACCTGCTGCAGCGCCTTCGCGATGCGATGCCGCCCCACCGTCGACTTCGGCACGCGCACGTCGAACCAGCTGCGCACGTCGGCGTCCAGCCCGATGCCGTGCATGTAGTTGTAGATCGCCTTCTTCAGCGCGCGGCCCATCGCGTCGTGGTCGGTACCGGTCGGGTCGACGAAGCCGACGTCGTTCTTCGCGAAGCGGCCCGGCGGCAGCGGCTGCAGCGTGATGCCGTAGTCGGCGGGCTGCAGGCCGACCGGCGAGTGCACGGTGCAGGCGAAGCGGTGGAAGAAGCCGCTCGCGATGCAGCCTGCCTCGAACAGCTGGCGCACGTACTCGAGCGCGTCCACCGTGTCCTGCTCGTTCTGCGTCGGGAAGCCATACATCAGGTAGGCGTGCACCAGGATGCCGGCCTCCGAGAAGGCCTGTGTCACGCGCGCCACCTGCTCGACCGACACGCCTTTCTTCATCAGCTTCAGCAAGCGGTCGGAGGCCACCTCGAGCCCGCCCGAGATCGCGATGCAGCCGCTCGCGGCGAGCTCTTCGCACAGCTCGCGGTCGAAGGTCTTCTCGAAGCGCACGTTGCCCCACCAGGTGATCTCCACCTTGCGGCGCTGCAGCTCGGCGGCCAGCGCGCGCAGCGCCTTCGGCGGCGCGGCCTCGTCGACGAAGTGGAAGCCGGTCTGCCCGGTCTCCTGCACGATGGCCTCGATGCGGTCGACCAGCGTCGTCGACGAGGCCTGCTCGAAGCGCGCGATGTAATCGAGGCTCACGTCGCAGAAGCTGCACTTCTTCCAGTAGCAGCCGTGCGCCACCGTCAGCTTGTTCCAGCGGCCGTCGCTCCACAGCCGGTTCATCGGGTTCAGCATGTCGAGCAGCGACAGGTAGCGGTCCAGCGGCAGGCCGTCCCAGGTGGGCGTGCCGACCTGGTCGAACGGGATGTCGGCCTCGGCGAAGCCGTTGACATAGCGCACCGCGCCCGATTCGGCATCGCGCACGAAGCTGCGCACCAGCCGCTGCTGCGAGCGCCTGCCCTGCAGGTGGTCGATCAGCGCGAGCAGCGGGCGTTCGCCGGCATCGAGCGTCACCACGTCGACGAAGTCGAACACGCGCGGCTCCGACAGCTCGCGCAGCTCGGTGTTGACGAAGCCGCCGCCGAGCGCGATGGCGATCTGCGGATGCGCCGCCTTCACGGCCTGCGCGATGCGCAGCGCGGCATACATCGAGCCGGGGAAGGGCACCGACAGCAGCAGCAACTGGGGGCGATGGCGCTCGACGGCGGCCAGCGCGAGGGCGGCGAGCCGCTCGTCGACCAGGTTCGGGGCGGCCGACAGCGCGCTGGCCAGCGGATCGAAATCGGCCTGGCTCGCGGCCAGCTGCTCGGCATAGCGCACGAACTCGAAGCGGCCGTCGATCGCATCGCGCAGCACGTCGGCGAGGTCGTTCAGGTACAGCGTGGCGAGGTGACGGGCGCGGTCCTGCAGGCCGAGCGCGCCGAAGGCCCAGGCGAGCGGGTCGCCGCCCTCGTCGTCGACGTAGACGTCGAGCGAGCGGAAGCGCGTGCCCTCGGGCAGCCAGTCGCGGCCGACGATGCG
>NZ_JBFUGN010000698.1:0-3304 GCF_056402895.1 Rhizobacter sp. P3_B12
CCGTTGATTTCGTAGCCCGGATGCCAATCCGGGACACATTGATCAGGTGGTTGATTCCCGGATTGGCATCCGGGCTACGAAATCAACGGATCGCATCGACGACCCCTTCGCTTCTCTCGCTCTTGCCATACCGCAAGGGCCGGATCTCCGACAGCGCCTTGAAGCTGCTCTTCACCCACTGGTCGTAGATGCCGTTGGTGGTGCGCCGCGCATTCAGCTCATGCAGCTCGGTGGCCTTCTCCTCGAACGGGTAGGCCTGCTCTTCCAGCATCACGTTGTACTGCTCCAGTTCGAGCTTCGACAGCTTCTTCGGGCGCTGCGAGTTGACGAGCGCCTTGCCGAAGTCCTGGTAGAGCGCCGCGATCTGGTAGGTCGCCGCGGTCGTCACGTCGGCCACGCCGTAGTCGGCCGCCACCGTGTAGGCCTTCAGCGATTCCTCCAGCCGCGCCTTCTTGTTCTTCAGCGCCGCGGCCAGCGGCTCGACCAGCTGCACCTTGCGGTAGCTGTCGGCCACCGGCGCCGCCATCGCGAGCGCCGCGGTCGCGCCCAGGTAACGGGTGCGGTTCGTGCGCGCCGCGCCCCCAGCCTGGTCGACCTGGTAGATCTCCTTCATCCAGGTGAACTCGCGCGCCGCGTTGCCGTCGTCCTTCGCGATCTTCGCCAGCCGATAGCGCGCCTCGACCGAGGCCTCGAACGACATGCCGCCCTGCTTCAGGTAGCGCTCGTAGGCCTTGCCGGCATTCGCGCGCGATCCGGCCTTCTCGTACATCTCGGCCGATTGCCACAGCGCATCGCGCGCCAGCGCCGGATCCTTGTTGGTGGCGGCGAAACGCTCGTACTCGCCGGCCGCCAGCGCCCACTGGCCGCGCTCGGTGTAGGCCAGCGCGAGCTTGTTGCCCACGTCGGCCTGCAGCGGATGGTTCGGGTAGCGCTTGCGGAAGTCCTCCAGCGTGCGGCTCGCGCCGTCCCAGTCCTTCAGGCCGATCATCGCGGCCGCCGCGTCGTACTGCGCCGGCGCCGCCACGCTCGACTGCGGTGCCACCGTGGCCACGCGCGTGAAGTGCTTCACCGCCTCGACCAGCTGGCCCTTGCTGCGCGCCTGCTCGCCCTGCTTGTAGATCGATGCCGCCTGGCGCTCGACCAGGTCCTTGCGCGCCGGATCGTTCGCCGGCGCGAGCGCCAGCACCTCGCCGTACGCCTGCTCGGATTGATCGAACTCGCCGCGCTCGAACGAGCTGTGCGCGATCACGGTCCAGGCCACGCGCCGGTTCGCCGGCTCGGCCGGCGGCTGCAGCGCCAGCACCTGCCGCGCGACGGTCGCCGCGCGCGCCTGGTCGCCCAGCGTGAACAGCTTCTCCGCCGCGTTGGTCAGCACCGGGCCGCTGCGCTTGTCGTTCGGGTTCGCGTTCGCGAAGCGCAGCGCGCTCTCGACGCTCTCCTTCTGCAGCGCCGGCAGCTCGGCCGGCGACGCCTTCTTCTCCTGCGCGGCATAGCTCAGCAGCGCGGCATAGCCGGCGTCGGCGCTCTTCGCGTGCAGCGGGTAGCCGTAGGCGGTCTTCTCGTACTCCGGCGCGGCTTCCTTGAAGCGCCCGTCCTCGTACAGCAGCTCGGCCAGCAGGAAGTTGTTCTGCGGCGCCTCCGGGTCCTTCGGGAACGAGGTGAGGTAGCTGCGGTACCACTTCACCGCTTCCTGGTAGTCGGCAGTCGACTTGCTCTTCTGCGCCTGCGAGTGGTAGTGCTGCGCCAGCTCGGCAAGATTCGTCTTGACCAGCGGTTGCGCGTTCTCCTGCCAGGCGGCGGAGTTCTGCCGGCTGAACTCGCTGTCGACGCCGTAGCGCTCCACGTACTCCTTCTTCGCGTCGAGCGCCATCGCGCCGAAGCCGTTCTGCTGGTAGATCGCGATCACGCGCGCCTGCATCAGCGGCGACTGGCCGTGCAGCGGGTCGCGGCGCGCAAACGCGCTGAAGGTGTCGGCGGCGTCCTTCGGCCGGTCCTGCCGCAGGTACAGCTCGCCCAGCTGCTGGTACACGCGCCACTCGTAGGCGCGGCGCTCCGGCGTCGTCATGTAGGCGGGGATGCTCTCGGCGCCCTGCAGGTTCTCCAGGCTCAGGCTGGACACGCGGAAGGTGTCCTCGACCAGCTCGCGGTCGCCGCGCGTCAGGCCGGGCAGCGTCTCCAGCTCGCCTTCGTCCTTGCGGCCGCCGAGCTTCAGGTCGAGCACGCCGAAGAACGGGTGCAGCGCATCGTCGAGCCGGCCCTGCTTGAACAGCGACCAGCCCTGCATGTACAGCGCGCGGTCGCGGAACGGGTTCGACGAATCGCCCTGCAGCACGGTGCCGTAGGCCTGCTCGGCCTTCACGTAGTCGCGCGTCGAGAACAGCAGCTCGCCGCGGCGGAACTGCGCCTCGTCGCGGTAGATCGTCTTCGGGTACTTCGCGACCAGGTCGTCGAGCGTCTTCAGCGCGAGCTCGAGCTCGCCGCCCTGCTCCTGCGCGCGCGCCAGCTGGTACAGCACGCGGTCGTTGGTCTCGTCCTGCGGGTAGGTCTTCAGGAACTCCTGGTAGCGCGCGGTCGCGGCCTTGTAGTCGGGCGTGCCGTTCGGCGTCTGCTGGCCGGCGGCCAGGCGGTTGTCGGCACCGTCCATCTCCAGGTCGCCCAGGCGGCGCATCGCCTCGGCGCGCTGCGTGGCCTTCGGCGCGGCCTTCAGGAACTCGGTGTAGGCGGCGATGGCCTGGTTCTCGTCGGCCTTCACGCCGTTGTCTTCGGCCACGGTGATCTCGCGGCCCGACATCGACTTCAGGGTCGGCTGGTCATCGCCGGGCAGCGTCTTCTTGCCGGCACAGGCAGCAAGCCCGAGCAGCATCAGCAGCGCCAGACTATGGCTTGGGCGGCGCATTGGCGGGTTCCAGTTGCTTGTTGGACTGGCTCGCGGCGCGGTCGTACAGCTGTGCGACGGCGAAGCGGGCCTGCGTGGTGTATTCGACCAGCCGGTCCTTCTGCTGCACGAGCTCGGCCACGGCCAGCTCCTGCACGAACTGCTGCTGCTCGGTGCTCAGCGCGGCCACGCGCGGCAGCAGCGCCTCGATGGCCTTGCCGAGCTCGGYGATGCGCGCGGCGAAGGCCTCGAACTTCGCCGGCTCGTCCTGCTGCGCCTGCGCGAGCGCCGCGTCGACRCGGCGCGTGTCGGCCAGCGCCTCGGTGGTGGTGCGCGCGCTCTTCCTGGCGTCCCACAGATGTTGCGGGTACTCCTGCGCGAGGCGCCAGGTCAGCGCGCCGGACGCGAGGCGGAAGCGCTCGCGCGCCG
>NZ_JBFUGN010000699.1:0-3303 GCF_056402895.1 Rhizobacter sp. P3_B12
CCTCGGCATGAGCCCCCAGCCCAGCCCCTCACCCGCGCCTTTGCCCCTCAAGAAGCGTCCTCTCCAATCGTCGACCACAGCAGCGCCGTCAACGCCGAAGAGGTCGCGATCACACCCCAGAAGATCAGGAAGGTCACGCTGTAGATCGCCCGCGGCGACCAGCCGATCAACGGCCCGCCGAACCACTGGAATTCGTTCGGGTCGACGACCACGAAGACCAGCATCTCCAGCACGCCCGCCATCAGGAAGCCAGGCCACAGGATCGTGATGAAACGGGTGGTCCGGGTCATGGCGGCTCCTGCGGTTGGATGAGGCTCAGGGTGCCGGCGTTGCGGCATGGTTGCGCGCCTGCTGCGCCGGCGCCGCCGCGGTCTTGGCCGCTGCCACGCGCGCCGCGGCGCTCGACGGCTCGTCCAGCACCGGATCGATGTGCGTCAGCGCCAGCACCATCGTCGCCACGCCGGCCACCACCACGGTGGCCGGGCCGCTGATCACCAGCCACACCATCTTGTAGCGCCACCACGGCAGCGCGAGGGTTCCGCTCGGGTTCATGTCTGTCTCCTTGTCATCGAATGCCATGTTCAGCGAGGCACCATGAAGGTCGATTTCTCGTGCACCTCGGCCTTGCCTTCGTCGCCCAGCCGCTCGATCTCGAAGGCCAGCGGGTGGGCGCCCGGGCCGAGCGCGGCCGCGCGCTCGGGCGGCAACTGCACCCGCACCGCGAACCAGCGGGCCTCGGTCGGGCCGACCTCGACCTCCCGGGTGCTCGCGATCGTCGCCTGCTCGATGCCCGTCACGTGCACGCGGTAGCGCTGCACCGCCTCGGTCGCGTTCATCACCTGCAGCCGGTAGACGTTCTCGACACGGCCGTCTTCCACCTGGCGCGCCAGCGTGCCGCGGTCGCGCACCACGTCGACCCTGAACGGCTGGCGCAGCGCGATGCTCGCGACGAAGCCGACCGAGATCGCGACCATCACCGCGCCATAGGCCAGCACCCGCGGGCGCAGCGCCCGCCGCAGCATCTGCGCCTGCGTCCAGCCCCGGTCCATGCCGTTCTGCGTCGCATAGCGGATCAGCCCGCGCGGGTAGTTCATCTTGTCCATCACGCCATCGCACACGTCGATGCATGCGGCGCAGCCGATGCACTCGTACTGCAGCCCCTTGCGGATGTCGATGCCGGTCGGGCAGACCTGCACGCACAGCGTGCAGTCGATGCAGTCGCCCAAGCCGCGCGCCTTCGCATCGGCACTGCGCGGCCGCGAGCCGCGCGGCTCGCCACGCTTCTCGTCGTAGCCGATCACCAGCGTGTCACGGTCGAACATCGCGCTCTGGAAGCGCGCGTACGGGCACATGTACTTGCACACCTGCTCGCGCATGTACCCGGCGTTGCCGTAGGTCGCGAAACCGTAGAACAACACCCAGAACCAKTCCCACGGGCCGAAGCCCCACTGCAACGCCTCGCCGGCCAGCACGCGGATCGGCGTGAAATAGCCGACGAAGGTGAAGCCGGTCCACAGCCCGATCGCGATCCACGCCGCCTGCTTGCCGCCCTTGCGCAGCAGCTTGTTCGCCGACCACGGTGCCGCATCGAGCTTCATGCGCGCGATGCGGTCGCCCTCCAGGTGGCGCTCGACCCACAGGAAGATCTCGGTGTAGACCGTCTGCGGGCACGCATAGCCGCACCACAGYCGCCCGGCCACCGCGGTGAACAGGAACAGCGCATACGCGCTCAGCACCAGCAGCCCGGTCAGGTAGATGAAATCCTGCGGGTACAGCACCAGCCCGAAGATGTAGAAGCGCCGCGCCTCCAGGTCGAACAGCAGCGCCTGCCGGCCGTTCCACGCGAGCCACGGCAGCCCGTAGAACACCAGCTGCGTCGCCCACACCAGCGCCCAGCGCCAGGCCGCGAACAGGCCGTGCACCGCGCGCGGGTAGATCTTCGCTTCACTCGCATACAGCGAGACGGTGGCCACCGGCGTGATCGGGATCACCCGCTTGCCGTTGCGTGACTCGTGGCGCACCTCGGGGTCGGCCATCGCGTCACTGCGCAAGCGCAGGGCCCCGGTTCGACAGGCTCCACACGTACGCGGCCAGCACGTGGATCTGCGCCTTGCCGAGCCGGTCCTTCTGCGCCGGCATCACGTTCAGCTTGCCCTTGTTGATCATCGCGGTGATGGCTTCCTCGCCCCAGCCGTGCAGCCAGACCTTGTCGGTGAGGTTGGGTGCGCCGAGCGCGGGGTTGCCCTTGCCGTCGATGCCGTGGCAGGCGGCGCAGGCCATGAAGCGCGGCTTGCCGAACTGCGCGGTCGAATCGTGCGCGCTGCCCGACAGGCTCAGCACGTACTGCGCGACCTCGTGGATCTCCTGCGCGCCGCCGATCGCCGCTGCCATCGGCGGCATCATCCCCTGGCGCCCCTCGGTGATCGTCTCCTCGATCTTCTCCGGCGTGCCGCCGTGCAGCCAGTCGGTGTCGGTCAGGTTCGGAAAGCCCTTGCTGCCGCGCGCATCCGAGCCGTGGCAGGTCGCGCAGTTGTTGATGAACAGCCGCTCGCCGATCGCCATCGCCTGCGGCTCGGCCGCGAGCTGGTCGGCCGGCAGCGCGGCAAAGCGCGCATAGAGCGGCGCCATCTCGGCCTGCGCGGCCCGCTGCTCCGCCTCGTACTGGCCGCGGCTGGTCCAGCCCAGGCTGCCGGCGGCGCTGCCGAAGCCGGGGTACAGGAACAGGTAGGCCAGCGAGAACACCACCGTCAGCACGAACATCACCATCCACCACAGCGGCAGCGGGTTGTTCAGCTCGCGCAGGTCCTCGTCCCACACGTGGCCGGTGCTGTTGTCGGCGGCCATCACCTCGCGGCGGCTCGCGATGAACAGCAGCACCAGGCACGCCAGCAGGCCGAGCAGCGTCACCGCGCCGATGTAGATCGACCAGCCCTGGCTGAAGAAGTCGCTCATCGCGCACCTCCTTCATCGCTGCCATCCTGTTCGAAAGGCAACCGTGCCGCTTCGTCGAATCGCGACTGGTTGCGCCGCGACCAGGCCCAGGCGGCAATGCCCAGGAACACCAGCATCGACAGCACCGTCACGCCACTTCTGAGGTCGTTGACATCCATGGGTCTTGCTCCTTACTTCACCGAGGTGCCCAGCACCTGCAGGTAGGCGATCAGCGCATCGATCTCGGTCTTGCCCTTCACGGCCTCGCCGGCGGCGGCGATCTCGGCATCGGTGTAGGGCACGCCGACGCGGCGCAGCGCAGTCAGCTTCGGGGCCATGTCGGTCGGGTCCAGCGCGGCCTGGGTGAGCCAC
>NZ_JBFUGN010000700.1:0-3301 GCF_056402895.1 Rhizobacter sp. P3_B12
GGTCGAGGTCGACGCCGCGTTCGGCCAGCACGCGGGCCACGTCCTCGCGCTCCAGCGCCGCCAGCAGGCGCTCGCGCTGCGCGGCGCCGCTCGCGATGCCCTCGCTCTCGGCGACCTGCTCGGCGCTGATCGTCACCGCATGCGCCGGCAGGCCGGTGAGGGCCAGGCTGGCGGACAGGACGAAGGACAGGACCGAGGACAGGACGGGGGTGGCGCGGCGCATGCAGGATCTCCGGCGGCGCCGGTGGGCGCGACAGGCCATCGTAGCAAGCCGGCCCGCGGGTTGGGAATCCACGGCACGCGAGCCTGATAGGCTCTGCCTTTGCATTCCCTGCGCACCCTCCCCGTGCACTTTCCCGTGACCTCCTCCCGCCATTCGATGAGCCCTGCCGTCGTGGTGCTCTCGCTGATCCTGCTGCTCGGGATCCAGCCGGTCACGACCGACCTGTACCTGCCGGCACTGCCGATGCTGACCCGCGCGCTCGAGGCGCCGGTGTCGGCGGCGCAACTGACGCTGTCGGCGCTGATCATCTGCTTCGGCGTCGCGCAGCTGGTGTGCGGGCCGCTGGCCGACCGCTTCGGCCGCCGGCCGGTGCTGCTGGCGGGCCTCGCGCTGTACACGGTGGCCAGCGTGCTGAGCGCGCTCGCGCCGTCGATCGGCTGGCTGGTGTGGTGGCGCGCGCTGCAGGGCGCGGCGATGGCGGCAGCGGTGACCTGCGGCCGCTCGATCATCCGCGACCTGTACGCGCCGCACGAGGGGGCACGCGTGATGTCGCGCGCACTGACCGGCCTGGGCGTGATCGCGATGGCCAGCCCGGTGATCGGCGGCCTGCTCGCGCAGCACCTGGGCTGGCATGCGGCGCTGATGGCGCCGGCGGTGTTCGGCGCGCTGACGCTCGCCTTCATCGCCTGGCATTTCGAGGAGACGGTGCCGGCGCGCAATACCGGCGCGACGCGGCTCGGCCCGCTGCTGCGCAACTGGGGCAGCGTGGTGCGCCACCCGACCTTCCAGGCCTGGGCCGCGCTGTCGGCGTTCACCTACGGCGGGCTGTTCTTCCTGCTGGCCGGCTCGTCGTTCGTGTTCATCGAGGTGCTGGGCACCTCGCGCGTGGGCTACGGCGTGATCATGCTCAGCAACTCGCTCGCGTACACGCTGGGCACGCTGCTGTGCCGGCGCCTGCTGGGCTCGCACGGCCTGCGGCGCGCGGTGGCGGTGGGCGGAGGCTTCACGCTCGGCGGCGGCCTCTCGATGGCCGCGCTCAGCCTGGCTGGCGTGCACGAGGTGTGGGCGATCGTGCTGCCGCAGTGGCTGTACGCGATCGGCCACGGCATCCACCAACCCTGCGGGCAGGCCGGCGCGGTCGGCCCGTTCCCCGAGAAGGCCGGCACCGCCGCCTCGCTGTCGGGCTTCGGCATGACGCTCAGCGCACTCGCCGTCGGCTTGTGGCTCGGCAAGCACCTGGACGGCACCGTCTACCCGCTGACGCTCGGCATCGGCCTGTGCAGCATCGGCGTGGCGGCCGTCGCCTGGACGCTGGTGCAGCGGCATGGCGAGCCGCCGCGGCCTGCCGCCACGGCCACGCAGGCCGCCTGAAGAATCCAAGACGAACCTTTCCCGATGACCGCATCCCTGAACTACCTCTGCCTCGCCGGCCCCACCGCCTCCGGCAAGACCGCCGCCTCGCTCGCGATCGCGCAGGCCCTGGCCGCACGCGGCACGCCGGTCGAGATCATCAGCGTCGACTCGGCGCTGGTCTACCGCGGCATGGACATCGGCACCGCGAAGCCGAGCGCCGCCGAGCGCGCGGTGGTGCCGCACCACCTGATCGACATCATCGAGCCGAGCGAGGCGTACTCGGCCGCGCGCTTCGTCGGCGACGCCGAACGGCTGATCGCCGAGATCCATGCGCGCGGCCACCTGCCACTGCTGGTGGGCGGCACGATGCTGTACTTCAAGGCGCTGTTCGAGGGGCTGGACGCGATGCCCGCCGCCGACCGCGCGGTGCGCGCCGCGCTCGACGCGCAGTGCGAGCGCGAGGGCCTGCATGCGCTGTACCGCGAGCTGCAGCGTGTCGACCCGGTCACCGCCAAGCGGCTGCAGCCGGGCGACCAGCAGCGCATCCAGCGCGCGCTGGAGGTGTACCGCGTCAGCGGCCAGCCGATCTCGTCGTTTCATAGCGAGAAGCCGGCACGCGAACTGCCGCCGCTGATCTCGCTGGAGCCCACCGACCGCGCCTGGCTGCACCAGCGCATCGAGGCCCGCTTCCACCAGATGCTCGAAGACGGCCTGGTCGACGAGGTGCGCACGCTGGAGGCGCGCGGCGACCTCGACGCCGACATGCCGTCGATGCGCTGCGTCGGCTACCGRCAGGCCTGGGAGGCGCTGGTCGAGGACGATCTCAGCGAACTGCCGGAGCGCGGCATCGCGGCGACGCGGCAGCTCGCGAAGCGGCAGATCACCTGGTTGCGCGGCATGCCGCAGCGGCAGGTGATCGCCTGCGACGCGCCGGATGCAACGGAGCGCGCGGTCGAGTGCGCGCTGCGACTGGTGGCATGAGTGCGGCGGTGAGCCCGTTGCTCGACGTTCGCGGGCTCGCGAAGCGCTATGGCGACACGCCGGTCTTCGCCGGCGTCGACCTGGCGCTGGCGGCCGGCGAGTTCGTCGCGGTGCTCGGTGAATCGGGCGTCGGCAAATCGAGCTTCCTGAACTGYCTGGCCGGCCTCGACACCGTGGACGCCGGCTCGGTGCACATCGCCGGCACCGAGATCACCGCGCTCGACGACACGCAGCAGGCGCTGTTCCGCCGCGCCCACCTCGGCTTCGTGTTCCAGGCCTTCCACGTGCTGCCGCACCTGACGGTGGCGCACAACGTCGGGTTGCCGCYGCTGCTGCAGCACCGGCCCGACGACGCCCGCGTGGCCGACCTRCTGAAAGCCGTCGGCCTCGACGGGCTCGGCGCGCGGCTGCCGCAGACCTTGTCCGGTGGGCAGTTGCAGCGCGTCGCGATCGCCCGCGCGCTGGTGCACCGGCCGCAGCTGATCCTGGCCGACGAGCCGACCGGCAACCTCGACCCGGCCACCGCCGAGCGGGTGATGGACCTGCTGTCGTCGCAGGTGCGCGAGCAGGGCGCCGCCTGCGTGCTGGTGACGCACTCGCGCGCCGCAGCGGCGCGGGCCGACCGCGTGCTGACGCTGACGCCCACCGGCATGAGCGGCTGACCGTGCTGTCGCTGCTGCGCCACCTGTCCTGGCCGGAGCTGCGGCACCACCCGTGGCGCAATCTGGCTGCGCTGCTCGCGGT
>NZ_JBFUGN010000701.1:0-3301 GCF_056402895.1 Rhizobacter sp. P3_B12
GCGCTGGATCCGCGCGGTTCCGGTGGCGGCACCGGTGGCCTTGTCGCGGCAGACCAGGATGGCCGTGCCGCGCCGGCCGTCCAGGGCATCGGGGACGGCCAGGGTTTCCTGCATGGCGGGCAGATGATGCCCATAGGCGCAGGCACGGACGCCGCAGACATCCTGCAGGTCAGCAGCCGTGGCGGCGAGTGAAACGCTGAAAGTGAGGTGGCTTGTCGTCATGATCGGACAGGAGGTTGAGATACCCCCTGTGTGGCGTGGCACATCGCCACGTACCCACCCTATAGACAGGGACTCTTGTCGATGCCGTTGAAAWGGACACGACCCAACACGAGTCGTAAGCCTGTGTTCCAAGTGCGTCGCCATGCATCGATGTTGCCGGCCCATGGCGCGGTTCGGCGATGATGGTCGCCCCTCATTTGACCTCGGGAGTCACGGTTTGAAGACACCATTGATCGGCCTCACGGCCTGCCTGATCAGCCTGTCAACTTTTGCACAGGCCGATCTGGCTGCCAGCGCGGCGAAGGCGCAGGGCGCGCTGGTCACGCCGACCGGCCTCGTGTATCGCTCGCTGAAGGAGGGGTCGGGACCGAGCCCGGCGGCCACGGACCGTGTCCGCGTCCACTACCGCGGCACGTTCGCCGACGGCAAGGAATTCGACAGTTCCTACGCTCGCAAGGAGCCGGCGGAATTCCCGTTGAACCGGGTGATCAAGTGCTGGACGGAAGGCGTGCAGCGCATGAAGGTGGGAGGCAAGGCGCTGCTGGTGTGTCCGCCGGCCATCGCCTATGGGGAAGCCGGTGCCGGGGGGGTCATCCCGCCGAATGCCACCTTGCAGTTCGAGGTGGAGCTGCTGGGCATCGCCGGCAAATGAGCCACCGCGGCTTTGTGCGCTGACGCGCACAGCATGCCGGGCGGCGTTGCTCAGTGGAGGTCGCTGCGCATCACGGCCGGCGTCGCGTACTCGCGACCGACGACGGCTCGGGCATACAGGTAGTTGGTGCGGGCCCGGTCGCTGAGTGCGTCCATCTGCACATGCCCCTCGGCATCGCAGGGAAAGGCCAGGGCCCGGCCTTCGTTGAACAACGACTGGAACCGGATTTCGTAGCGGGCGATCTGCGATGTAGAGCTCATGTAAGCCTCCGTGGAGCACCTTGCCTGGGAGTGGTCGTCGACCTCAACAAGCCCAAACTCGATGACTGAAGATTAGGCGTTGCCCGACGACTGCGCTGTCGGGGCCCCTCGTTGCAGGGGGTCAGAAAAACTCCAATCCCCGTGTCAGTGCGAAGGGTCCGTCCGACAGGGCGAGCAGCCATTGCCTGACAACCTTCCAATCCAGACTAGGCCGCCGCGCCCGTCGGCACCCGTCGCCGACCGAAGATCGCGATGGCCAGGCGAAAAAAAGCCGGGCAAGCCCGGCTTCTTCATCTCAGGCCGGGGCCTGATTACTTGGCAGCGGCCGACGCAGCCGGTGCAGCGCCTTCGGCCTTCTTGTCAGCCTTGTGGTGCTTCTTGTGGGCTGCCTTCTTGGCGGGAGCCGAAGCGGCAGCGGCCGGCGCAGCGGCTTGAGCGAACGAACCCACGGCGAAAGCGGACAGGACGGCGGCAACGATCAGAGACTTGGTCATGGTGTATCCCGAATTGGATGGAAGTCGTTCTGCCCGACTTCCTGAAGCTGGCCCGGCTGTCGCCCGGCTTGTGTCCACAACGGGTCTTGTTGACGATTGGTTGACGTTAAGAACCGCAAAGGCAAGTACGAGATATATGTCGTCACGTTACGCCACGGCGTCCAACAATGACCCCAGCACCTCGTCCTGCACCTTCACGGTGCGCAGGTTGGCCTGATAGGTGTAGCTGGCCGACATCTGCTCGACGGCATCGGCCTCCAGCGAACCGCCGACCTGCCGCTGCGCAGCGATCTCGGCCCGCACGCCGCCTTCCGGCTGCGCCTGCTGGACGACCTGCTGGCGCCGAAAGCCCGGCGTCTGCGCATTGGCGACGTTGTGGGCGGCGCTGTCGAGCCGCAGCTGAGCGGCGTTCAGGCCGGACAGGCCGATGGAGAAGGTGTTGGACATGGCAAGGCCTCGCTTGCGGCGATATCGGCCGTTCCTGCGCCGACTTGAGCGATTCCAGGCATCGAGTTCAAACCATCGCCGCACCCACCGTCGCCCGCACCGGAATGCCGGCCGGGTCGAACCCCTCCAGGCAGAACACGTTGATGCCGACGAAATCGGGCGTCACGCGCTTGCGATGGAACGGATAGATGCCGCAGGTGCTGCAGAAGAAATGCCGCGCGGTGCGGGTGTGGAAGCGGTACTCGCTGAGCGACGCCTCGCCGGCGAGCAGCGTGAAGCGGCTCTCGTGCACTTTCACCATCAGCGCGTTCTTGCGCCGGCAGATCGAGCAGTCGCAGGTGGTCAGCTCGGGAAAGTCGGTCTCGATCGCGAAGCGCACCGCACCGCAGTGGCAGCTGCCCTGCCACGTCTTCACGGGCCGTCCGCTGCTCATGCGGCAGCCACCAGCTCGCCATACCGCCCGAGGTCGATGTTGCCGCCGCTCAGGATCACACCGACCCGCAGGCCGGCCAGCGGCAGCACCCCCTCGAGCACCGCCGCCGCGCCCAGGCAGCCGGTCGGTTCGACGACCAGCTTCATGCGCTCGCCGATGAACCGCATCGTGCGCGCCAGTTGCGCATCGCTGACGGTGAGGATGTCGCGCACCCGGCGCTGGATCACCGGAAAGGTCAGCGCACCCACCAGTTGCGTCTGCGCCGCGTCGGCAATGGTCTGCGGCACCGGGATGCTGACGCGTTCACCGCGCCGGAACGATCGCTGCACATCGTTGCCGGCCTCCGGCTCGACGCCGTACACCGCGCAGTCGGGCGACAGGTGGTGGGCGGCGGTCGCGCTGCCGCTCAGCAGCCCGCCGCCGCCGGTGCAGACGAACAGCGCATCGAGCGGGCCGACCTCCTCGATCAGCTCCTTCGTGGCCGTGCCCTGCCCCGCCATCACCAGCGGATGGTCGTACGGCGGAACCAGCGTCAAGCCACGCTCGGCGGCAAGCCGCTGGCCGATCGCCTCGCGGTCGTCGCGGTAGCGGTCGTACAGCACGACCTCGGCACCATAGCCGCGGGTCGCGGCAATCTTGAGGGCGGGTGCGTCCTGCGGCATCACGACCACCGCCGGCATGCCCAGCAGGCTGGCGCACAGCGCGATCGCCTGGCCATGGTTGCCCGACGACCAGGCGATCACGCCGCGGCGGCGCTGCGCGGCGTCCAGCTGCACCAGCGCGTTGTAGGCAC
>NZ_JBFUGN010000702.1:0-3297 GCF_056402895.1 Rhizobacter sp. P3_B12
GCGCATGGTGGTCGCGCCGCACCGGCAGGGCGGCCAGGCGCAGTACATCGAGCAGCCGCTGCCGCGCAGCGGGGCCGACCAGCGGCTCGCGGCCGTGATGGCCTGGGCGCTCGCGCGGCTCGACCAGCCGCATGGCCTCGACGGGCTGGCGGCGCGCGCGGCGATGAGCCGGCGCAGCTTCACGCGGCATTTCCGCGCGGCCACCGGCACCACGGTGCTGCAGTGGCTGCAGAACCAGCGCCTGGCGCGCGCGCAGCGCCTGCTCGAGACCGGCACCCAATCGATCGAGGCGGTGGCCGCCGAGGCCGGCTTCGGTTCGGCACTGTCGCTGCGCCAGCTGTTCGCGGCCCGGCTGGCGGTGACGCCGACCCAGTACCGCCGCGCGTTCCGCGGCCGCTGACGCGCGGGTGCCCCTGTCGGGCAACGACTACAGCGGCGTGCGCCGGGCACCGACCCGGTCGCGCGGTCGCCGCCGATTCGCGCGCGACCGGCAGGCGCGGACGATGGGAGCGTCGGTCAACAACAGGAGCAGACCATGATCGCTCGATCCATCGCCTCCCTCGCTTCCATCACCGTCGCCGCGGCCTTGTGCGCCTGCGGTTCCGCGCCGCGCGACGAGCGCCGGCCGGTCGCCGATGCACCGGTGGCTGCGCCGGCGTCGGCCCATGCCCAGTACGGCCGCGTGCGCGACATCGAGGTGGTGCCGGTGTCCAGCCACACCTCGGGTGGCGGCGCGGTGCTCGGGGCCGTGCTGGGTGCCGTGGTCGGCAACCAGATCGGCTCAGGCACGGGCCGCGTCGCGGCGACCGGCGTCGGTGCGGTGGCCGGTGGCGTGGTGGGCAACCAGATCGAGCGGCGCAACCGCCGCGACGACGAGATCTACCGCGTCAGCGTGCGCTTCGACAACGGCAGCGTCGAGCGCTACGACTTCCAGCGCGTCGACGACCTGCGCGTCGGCGACCGCGTGAAGTGGGAAGGCGGCCAGTTGCATCGCGTGTAGGGGCCCCGGTTGTCACTTGCTGTCAGGGCGCGGTTGCGGGGATGATCGCGCTTCACTTCCGGGAGCAAGCGCGTGGGCATCTCTCAATCGATAGCGCCTGAATCGACAGCAGGCCGCCTGATCCGCGTCGGCATCGGCGGCTGGACCTACGAGCCCTGGCGCGACAACTTCTTCCCCGCCGGCTGGCCCCATGCGCGTGAGTTGGAGTACGCGAGCCGCCGGCTCACCGCGATCGAGGTGAACGGCACCTACTACAGCACGATGAAGCCGGCCACGTTCGCCAAGTGGCACGACGAGACGCCGGACGGCTTCATGTTCGCGCTGAAGGCCTCGCGCTTCTGCACCAACCGGCGCGTGCTGGCCGAGGCGGGCGAGTCGATCGGTCGCTTCATCGGCAGCGGGCTGTCCGAGCTGCGGTCCAAGCTCGGGCCGATCGTCTGGCAGTTCGCACCGACCAAACGCTTCGATGCGGCCGACTTCGAGGCCTTTCTCGAGTTGCTGCCCGCCGAGGTCGATGGCCGGCCGCTGCGCCATGTGATGGACGTGCGGCACGACAGCTTCCGGTCCGCGCCGTACCTGGAACTCGCGCGCCGCCACCGCGTCGCGACGGTGTTCACCCATTCCGATGACTATCCGTCGTTCGCCGACGTGACCGGCGAGTTCGTCTACGCCCGGCTGATGTCGGCGCAGGCGGCCGTGCCGACCGGCTACGAGCCGCAGGCGCTGGAGGCGATCGCCGGCTGCGCACGGCGCTGGGCCGCCGGCGGCGAACCCGACGGCCTGCCGCGGGTGGAAGCCCCGCGCGATGCCGCGCCGCGCGACGTGTTCATCTTCTTCATCAACGGCGCCAAGGAGCGGGCACCCGCCGGCGCGATGGCCCTGATCGAACGCCTGGGCTGACCGGCCCCGTGAGAACCTCCCGCTGCCGGCCGTTGCCGGCGGCGGACTGCACAGTTTCTCGACGATCGCTCGCTACAACGGCGGATCACCGCCAGCGAGTGCAGCGCTCTTGGACACCCAGCAATTCCGGTTCGAAGACATCGAGGTCGACGCGGCCACCCGCCAGTTGACGCGCGCGGGCCTGGCCGTGCRCATCGAGCCCAAGGTCTTCGACGCGCTGGTGCTGCTGCTGCGCCAGAAGAGCGGCGACACCGAGAAACGCGAGCGGCTGTTCCTGATCACGCCGCGCATCGTGCAGTCGGCCGCCACGGCGATGCCGCCCTCGATGTCGCCGGCGATGCCACCCACCACGCTTCCCGTCGTTCGCTGAGGCCGTTCCATGCTCGCAGACATCGCCATCACCTCGGTCACCCCGGTCACCCCGGCCTGTGCCATCCCGCCCATCGCCGCCGCCGCTGCCCCGCCCCGCCGTGCGCCACCCGGCCACACGCCTTCGCACTTCGACACGCTGGTCGCGAGCGCCTGGGCCGAGACGATCTGCGCGTACTGGGACGACCTGCAGCAGGCCGGCCTGCTGGACGCGCAGGCCCCGCTGGACGTCGTCGACTGGATGCCGGGCGACGGCGGACCCGCGCGGCTGATGCTGCAGGCCTTGCTGCAACGAACGCGCGGGCGACCCGGCATCGAGCAGCGGCTGCGCTACCTGGCCTGCGTCGCGGACGAGGCGCACGTCGCCGCGTGGCGCCACGAGCCGGAGCTGCATGGCCTGCTCGATCGCAACCTGCTGGTGCCGGTGCTGTGGCCGCTGGACGGCGAAGAACCGCCGCAGCTGCTGGCGAGCGGCGGCGCGCTGCGCTGGTGCGGCGCGAACCCGGTGGTGGTGCTGGCGCACGACCGCTTCCGCCACCTGCCGCAGCGCCTGCTCGGGACGCACTACGGCCGCCTGCTGGAGGCCTCGCCGCACGAGCTGGTCGATGCGCGCGACGGCGACGATGCCAACCGCTGGCGCGCGGTCGACGAGGCGGCGCTGACGCCGCTGCAGCGCACGCTGGTGGAGCGGCACGTGGCCGGCCTGAACAGCGCGCCGGTGTGCCTGCCGGTCGGCGCGATGCAGGCGCTGGCGCGGGTGGCGGCGCTGTGCCCGGCCGGCTACCTGGTGCTGTCGGCCGCGCGCGGTTTCGCGGACGACCGCGGCGTGCGGCTCGGCGGCTTCGACAGCGTGCTGTCCGCGTTCCGCCGCGATCGCCTGCTGCCGGCCGACTTCAGCCTGCTCGCGACCCACCTCGGGCAGCAGGGCGTGCGGGTGTGGCAGCGCGCCGTCGGCGACGGCGACGTGGTGCAGGCGGTGGCGGGGGGTGCCGGCAGCTCGCAGGCGGCGCTGCAGCGCTGGGCGGCAC
>NZ_JBFUGN010000703.1:0-3295 GCF_056402895.1 Rhizobacter sp. P3_B12
AGCGCCGGCAGGTCCTCGTAGCTGAACACCAGCTTGTTGCCCGGCGCCTGCGTCGGCGTGCCGGTGTAGCGGATCTCGCGCAGGCTCCAGTCGTGCCCCGCGATCGGCGTGCCGGCCACTGTGCCGCTGCCCCACGCCAATCCGTCGCGCTGCTGGTACTGGTAGTCGATGTAGTTGCCGCGCAGGTCGCTGACACGGCTGACGAGCCAGCTCGTGATGACGCCGGTGCCTTGCGCCGTCACGGCCGCGTCAGCCGTGGCATTGCTGTTGTTGCCGTACTCGTAGACCCGGCCGTCCTTGGTCCAGACCTTGAAGTACGCCGGGGCATTGCCGCCCGCGCCGTAAGCGCGGATGCGCGCGAACGAATCGCGCTCGGTGCGGAACTCACGCAGCAGACCGCTGCCGCCTGCGCTGTCATCGGTCTGCGGGAACGCCATCGCCACGCCCGTGGCACCCGTCTGGATCAGCCGTTGGCCGTCGAGGCACAACTTGTCCGTCGCCGTGTTGTCGACGCCGTGGATGCGCCCGTCGGTGGCGAGGTTCGCGCCGCAGCGCGCGATCGACGAGACGCCCGTCAGCGACCAGCCATGACCCACCGGACCGCTGCCGTCACCGTCGTACGACAGGCCAAGCGACGGCACCATGCCGGCAATGCCCGGCGGCAACGCGATCGGATGCTGATACCCCGGCTGGCCGTCATGGCCCACCGCGAGTTGGGCCCAGGCCGGCAGAGAAAGAGCAGCCAGCGCCAGCGCGCCCAGGCACGACACCACCGAGCCGCGGACACGCCGCGACGCTACCAGAATCAGTTCCAAAGAGTCCTCCAGCGCACGGTCGTCGACCATGCATCCAATGACAGTGAAGGTGAGGTGTTGTCGCCCTTCGGCCTTGTGGGGCACCGGCAACCCGCGCGGCAGTGGTCTGCCGCTGCGGTGCGCGCAGTCTAGCAATGCACGTGCGGCTTTGTCACGGCGGGTCGAGCGAATTCATCAAGCTTGAGGAGGTTCATTCGTTCCGACTACTCTCTTGTGAAGTCGCTGTCGGACGAGACGATGCCGAACGCATCGGGCTGGTCGGTGTAGAGCTGGTCCACCGACTCGATGACCATGCTTCATGCGGAGCGTCGAGCGTAGCGGACGCCTCCGCAGCGCCATACCAGTTTGCGGACTCGACCCGCGACGCCGCTTGCGTCACACTCGCTCCATGAGCTCCTCGACGGACCGCATTCCACTGGTCCAGGTGCGCGACCTGTTGCACGTGGGCGAGCCGCTGCCGTTCCRCATCCTCGACACGCACGAGCGGCTGCTGCTGAACGCCGGGCAGGTGCTGCTCGATGAACGCCAGCTCGACGGCCTGCACGAACGCGGCGCCTGGGCCGAACGGCCGCTGGTCGAGGCGGCCCGGCAGGCGCAGGCGGCCGCGGCGAAGAAGTCCCAGACGGCTGCCGCCCTGTCGGTGTTCGACCGCTGGGAGCGCCTGATGCATCACTTCGACCAGGTGGCGCGCGCGCTGCAGCGCCGCGAGGCGCAGGGCACGGCGCTGACGACCTTCTTCACCGCACTGCAGGCGCTGGTCGACCGCGATCCGGACGTGGCGCTGTTCGAATGCATGCGCCAGGAAGAACGCCGCTTTGCGCTCTACCCGTTCCGCCACGCCGTGCGGGTGGCTGCGCTGACGCTGCTGACGGGCCGCCAGCTCGGGTGGACGCCGCAGCGATGCACCTCGCTCGGGTGTGCCGCGCTGACGATGAACCTGTCGATGCTCGACCTGCAGGCCACGATGGCCGCGCAGGACACGCCGCCGACCCGCAAGCAGCTGGAGCAGATCCGGGCGCACCCCGAAGCCTCGGTCGCGATGCTGCAAGGCGTCGGCGTCGATGACGAGACCTGGCTGGCGACCGTGCTCGGCCACCACGAACAACTGGGCGGCGCCGGCTACCCGCAGGGGCGCGAGCCGACCCCGGAAGCCCGCGTGCTGCGCGCGGCCGATGTCTACATGGCCAAGATCAGCGCTCGCGAGAAGCGCCCGGCGATGACGCCGCAGATGGCCACGCGCCAGCTCTTCCAGCAAAGCGCCGGCGATGAACTGGCGATGGCCATGATCCGGACCGTCGGCGTGCACCCGCCCGGCAGCCTGGTGCGGCTCCACTCCGGCGAGGTGGGCGTGGTCATCCGCCGGGCCACCAGCGGGCCGCACCCGCTCGTGGCAACGCTCAGCGACAAGAACGGCAAGCCGGTCGGCGAGACCCACCGACGCGATTCGTCGCAGGCCGGTTTCGCGATCGAGGGCGCCGCCGAGAACGCCGCGGCGTTCCCGCGCATCCCGCCGGAACGGGTGTATGGCCTGATGGCCGGTTGAAAGTGTGAAGCGGACCGATAGGCCGGATTCTGTGCGTCCGCCGATTCTTGCGAACCGGCGGACGTGACCGCCATTCCTCTGGGCCGGGCATCGCTGCCCGGCTCGGTGCTACCTACCCGCACACTCCTCGGGCCGAATCAACGTGTGCCTATTTGGTATTGCTGCGCGTAGAGATTGCCCGTTTCACCCGCTGCGCCGGCCTTGCGGCCGATGCGGCGACTCGTCTCTGTTGCTCTGATCCTCACCTCGCGGTGGACAGCCGTTGGCTGCTACGCTGCCCTGTGCAGTCCGGACCTTCCTCCAGTGCGCCCTTTCGGGCCTTGCACCAGCGGCGGTCTGGCCCGCTTCACCGGCGCATTATCCCCTGCTCTTCGCGAGGCGCTTGTCGCGCAGCACCACCTGGCTGCCGCGGCGGTCGAGTTCGAACAGCTGCGTCGCCTCGATCAGGTCGATCAGCTTGCGGTAGCCGTAGTTGCGCGGGTCGAACGAGGCCTGGTTGCCGATCTGCTGGCCGACCGCGCCGAGCGCCGACCAGCCGTCCTCGCCGGCCGCCGATTCGGCCGCATTGCGCAGCAGCGAGACCAGCCGCGCGTCCTGCTTCAGCGCCGCGGTGTCCTGGCGCAGCGGTGCGGCCGGCTCGGCGGGCGCCGGCGCGGGCTCCGGAGCCGCCTTGGTGCCGCCGCGGGTCTTGCGACCGGCGGCCGGCTTGGCCTTCGTCGCGGGCTTGGGTGCTGTATCGGCCTCGGCCACCTCGATCGGCTGGCCCAGGTTCTCGAGGTACAGGAAGCGCGAGCAGGCATTGACGAACGGCATCGGCGTCTTCTTCGCGCCGAAGCCGTACACCAGCGCGCCCTTGGCCTTCAGGTGCATCACCAGCGGCGTGAAGTCGCTGTCGGACGAGACGATGCCGAACGCATCGGGCTGGTCGGTGTAGAGC
>NZ_JBFUGN010000704.1:0-3289 GCF_056402895.1 Rhizobacter sp. P3_B12
GCGTCTGCGTCTGGCAGCGCGACTACGCCAATCACGCCGAAGCGATGATCGATGTCGCCGACTACATCGCCTGCTTCTACAACCCCGTCAGGCTCCATTCCACACTCGGCTATCGCTCGCCCGTCGAGCATGAGCGTCACGCCGAACACACTCACTGAGATTCAACCCAAACCAACTCATTGGCGTGTCCGAAAAGACTTGACCACGACATGGTTCGCACCGCCGGCGTATTTGGGATCCGCTGATTGAACTGGGTCGCCCTCCCAGCCGCACACGTCGCAGATTTCATAGCTCCCCAACTCGCCCAGCGTACGGACGCCGCAGCAGGGACAGGGGTACAGCTCTTCTGAGGATGCGTTCATTGCTTGTTCCAATAGTTGATTCCGTCTATTGGTCTGAACATAGCCACCCGGCCCATAGCTCTTGAGGGATGAGTCGTGTCGTTCCCAATCAATGCTTTCTTGTCAGCGTCCGAGCTGCAAGGACAAAGCCATCAAGTGAATCTACGTCTGCCGACCGCCATCCATTCAGATGACAAACTCTTTGCACGCGTGTCGCCACCTTGAGAGTGGATCTCAGAAGCTCCAGAGCCGAGCATTGAAACTCAGCCTCTTCGTCAATTTCGGGTACCCCCATGCAGCGAGCAAGAAATTCGTCGCCCGACAGTTTATGAACGGATAGCATGGGAGGGCCTTCCATGAAGCGGAGCTTTGCCTCCGTTGCCCCCCCGACCAGCAGAGAGCCAAGAGAGGAAAGCCACCAACCAAGAACCACGACCACCGCATCGTTCCAGTCTCGCTCTGGAAACTGGAAGGTTCCGAAGTCGAAGAAGACAATGCCGGTGACCAGTCCGTGCCCCCTGAATTCAATCGAGTCCTCTACGAGTTCAACTTTAATTTCTTGCATATGCACTACCTGCTCGCCCTGCCAATTGGATACGCCGTTTCAATGGTTCTAGTTTCCGTATTGACCCACATCTCAATCTTCATCCCGCCCTGAACGCCGCGGGCCAGCACTCGCTCCCCTTGGGTACCCACACGCTCGCTGAAACGATATGCTTGACGCACCGCCTTCTCAACTTGGTCGGCTGACATGCCCTCCGGAAACAGAGTCTTCTGAGAGCTGACTCGAGAGCCACCTTCCATGTGACCAGAGGCGATGTGCTCCATATCAATGGTTATATCTCGCCACGCAGGCAAATTGATTGGCTTGATTGTCTTTGCTGAACTGCTTCCAAGCGCAACCCCAACGGTAGCCGCAGCCCCTTCCTGAATCGCGAGAGCCGCACCTTCCGAACTCGCCGCGCTGGCAATGTCCCCACCCCTCATCCCACGGGCCTGCAAGCCATCCACGTACAGCGCTTGGTAGGTGCTGTCCCGTGAGAATTTTCCTTCGACCTGAAGAATTCTCTGCTTGTACTCCTCTGCCAACGCAAGCTTGCCTTCGTCAGGACCACGTTTGAGCGAGATCGCCACCAATTCCTTGATTCGCGGATCGCCACCCTGCTTTGCGTCGGGAGGAGTGGGAGCAGCGCCGTAGGCATTGTCCGATGTGCTCGCTACCGGGCCGTTCGGCTCGGGCTTGCTCGCCGGCAGGGCACTTGTCCGGCTGTCCGGCTTCTTGTCCTTGTTTGCGACAGCCACGTAGGCTATCGCATCGCAAACTGGAGTCCATTTGCAAAGGCTGTTCCAGTACGTCTGCCAGCCGCTGGGATCGGTCGCGACCAGCGGACTGTTCTCCACATAGCTGTAGCGGTTGTAGGCCTGCAGGTCTTTAGGGTCACCGACGAGTTTGTCCACCGACAAGAAGCGCCCAATCACTGCGTCATACAGCCGCCCGTTCATGTGCGTGAGCCCGATGTCATCGAGCTGCTCGTGGCCGGTGAAGCCACGGTCCGTGCCGCTGTTGACCGCTGGGCTCCAGTCGACCACCAGCGCGCCGGCGGCGTCGTAGTTGCCGTTCGCGAAGCGACGCTTGCCGAACGGGTCGTACGCGTCTCGCGCCGTCACGTCGCCGTTGTGGTCCGTCGTCGCAGCGATGCTCCCCAGGTGATCCTTGTGCCAGTACTCCAACTTCACCGCGGTCAGCGGTGCGTTCTGTGGGGCGCCCAGCGAAGGCAGCGCACCGGTGGTGACCAGCACCCCGAGGCTTTGGCCGCCCGCGCTCAGATAGTGCCGGTTGCTCGTGATCGCAGGGTTCGCAGCACTCGGACTCATCGGCGCATTGACCTCGCTCTCGAAGGCCAGCCCACCGGTGTTGTCCGGGTGCAGGTACCACGTGGTCCGGATGCCGGCGTTGGCGCCACTCGGGATCGTCCGGATCTCGCGGATACGCGCATGGTCCTCGTCGTAGTTCCACACGTAGCTTGGGGCCGCCTGCTGGGCCTTGCACTCCGGCTTGGCTGTCCGGCAGGTTGAAGCCCGTATACGTGATGCCGCGGTACTTGCCCGCCGTCGCACTGGCAATGTTCCCGTTCGCGTCGAAGCCGTAGGTGTTGGCCGCTGCCCCTTCGATGCTCTGCACCGCATGCGGCCGCACCGCATTCGCCCCCTGCGCGCCGTAGTTGTAGATGCCGACATCGCTCTTGTAGAGGATGCTGCCCAGCGCGTTGTATTGCAGGCTCACGGTCCGGACCAAACCGCTGATTGCCGGAGCGGCCACCGTGTAGCGCTGCAGCCGGCCGAGCGCGTCGTGCTCGAAGTTCTCCGTCACCGCGCCGGTCGCGCCGTCTCCGTTCGCATCATTGCGGTTCGTCAGCCGACCCAGGCTGTCCCACACGTAGCCGTGGTTCAGCACGTCGGTGGCGTTGGCCTTGCCCGTCGTCAGGCTGCTCGCGCGGCCCGTCGCGGCTTCGTAGCCGGACCTGCTCACCACCGCGTTGCTGTACTTCTGCTGCTCCAGCCGGTCCCAGGCGTTGTAGGCCTGCGCCTGCCACAGCATCGTGCCGGCCGGCAGCGTGACGCTCGCACCCGGCGTGCCGCCCGGGGTTGCTGGCAGCGGGTTCATCGTCACCGCTGTCGCCAATGACACCGTGCCGAGGAACCCCTTCGGCGTGTAGCCGTAGTTCACGGTCAACCCGGTCGGCCAGGTCTGCGTCATCTGCCGGCCGTTCGCGTCATAGCTCAGCGCGCTCGCAAAACTCGGCCCGTTCGCCACGGTCGTGCGGTTGCTGACCAGCCGCCCCAGGCTGTCGTACACCCACTGCTGGCTCATCTCGGTGCTGGCGCTGGTCGCGCACAGCTTGCCGATGCCCATCGCGCAGCTGTCGTAGCTCCAGGTGCTGCGGTAC
>NZ_JBFUGN010000705.1:0-3288 GCF_056402895.1 Rhizobacter sp. P3_B12
GCGAACGGGTTTCTTGCTCATGAGGAGTCTCCGCAGGGTTCAGTGGTCGATGACAGCGCTGCAGGAAGAGGCTGGGTGCCAGCCCGTCGATGCAGCCCGCTGTGCGAGCCAGAAGTGTAGGGGAGTCTAGGTGTCGACCCTCCTCCATGTCAAGGATCTTATGTCTTATATAAGACATCTTCCATCAGTCATGGACGGCAGGGGGCGAGCTGTGCTGCAATCGCGGTCTCATGGCCGCCTCGATCCCCTCCTTTTCTGCCGCTGCCGGCGAGGCGCCCCCCGCCGGTGCCGGCGGGCCGGCCTTCAGCCCGCTGTACCAGCAGATCAAGGCGCTGATCACGCGCAGCCTGCAGGGCGGCGAATGGAAGCCGGGCGAGGCGATCCCGAGCGAGATGGAGCTGGCCGCGCGCTACAAGGTGAGCCAGGGCACGGTGCGCAAGGCGATCGACGCGATGGCCGACGAGAACCTGCTGGTGCGCCGCCAGGGCAAGGGCACCTTCGTCGCGACGCATGCGGAAGAGAAGATCCAGTACCGCTTCCTGCGCCTGATGCCCGACGACGGCGAGATCGGCGGCGCGACACGCCATGTCATCGATTGCCGCCGCCAGCGGCCGAATGCCGAGATCGCCCGCGCGCTGGAGCTGAAGGCCGGCGACGCGGCGATCCAGATCCGCCGCCTGCTGCAGTTCAGGCGCGTGCCGGTCGTGCTCGACGACATCTGGCTGCCGGCCACGCTGTTCAAGGGGCTGACGGCGGAGCGCCTCACCGACTACCGCGGGCCGCTGTACGGCCTGTTCGAGACCGAGTTCGGCGTGCGCATGATCCGCGCCGAAGAACAACTGCGTGCCGTGGCGGCCGATGCGGCCGCGGCCGAGCTGCTCGGCCTGGCGCCGGGCACGCCGCTGCTGAGCGTCGAGCGGCTGTCGCGCACCTATGGCGACAAGCCGGTGGAACTGCGCCGCGGCCTCTACAACACCCAGTCGCATTACTACAGGAATGAACTCAGCTAGCGCGAAGTCGACCGGGAAGGCGCATCATTTGCCGCGATCACTTCTCCGACCCCCACGAGAATCTGCTGCGTTGCAATAAAATCTTTCGGTTTCGTCTCGATTACACAAGGTGGGTATGACAGAGATTTCCAAGCCAATCTCCTCACGGAGGCCAGGAACGATGCGTCTGATCGACGCGACCCAATACAGGCTGCCCCTCGCAGGCTGGGTGTCGATCCTGCACCGCGTCAGCGGCCTGCTGATGTTCGCGCTGCTCCCGTTCATCATCTGGCTGTTCGACACCAGCCTCAGTTCCGAGGTCTCGTACACGCAGTTCACCGGTGTCTTCATGGGCGGCTACGGCTTCGTGCCGGCCTGGTTCATCAAGCTCGTGACGCTGTCGCTGATCTGGGCCTACCTGCATCACTTCATCGCCGGCGTGCGCCACCTGTGGATGGATGCGACGCACTCGGTCAGCAAGGAATTCGGCCGCCAGTCGGCCCTCGTCACGCTGGTGCTGAGCGTCCTGCTGACGCTGGTCCTCGGCTGGAAGCTGTTCTTCTGAGGCGCGCCACACCATGACACAAAACTTTGGTTCGAAGCGCCTGGTCGTCGGCGCGCACTACGGCCTGCGCGACTGGATGGCCCAGCGCGCCACCGCGCTGGTGATGGCGCTGTTCACGGTCGCGCTGATCGTGCAGGTGCTGCTGCCGGGCCCGATGGGCTACGACAAGTGGGCGGGCATCTTCTCGCGCCAGTGGATGAAGGTGCTGACCTTCGTCGTGATCGTCTCGCTGGCCTACCACGTGTGGGTCGGCGTGCGCGACGTGCTGATGGACTACGTGAAGCCGGTGGGCGTGAAGCTGCTGCTGCAGGTGTTCACGCTGGTGTGGCTGGTCGGCTGTGCCGGCTGGGCGATTCAAGTGCTCTGGAGACTCTGACGTGAGCTTTTCCTCTTCCTCGATCTCCAAGCGCAAGTTCGACGTCGTCATCGTCGGCGCCGGCGGCTCGGGCATGCGTGCCTCGCTGCAGCTGGCCCAGGCCGGCCTGAACGTCGCCGTGCTGTCCAAGGTGTTCCCGACCCGCTCGCACACGGTGGCCGCGCAGGGCGGCATCGGTGCCTCGCTCGGCAACATGTCCGAAGACAACTGGCACTACCACTTCTTCGACACCGTGAAGGGCTCCGACTGGCTCGGCGACCAGGACGCGATCGAATTCATGTGCCGCGAGGCGCCGAAGGTCGTCTACGAGCTCGAACACTTCGGCATGCCGTTCGACCGCAACCCCGACGGCACCATCTACCAGCGCCCGTTCGGCGGCCACACCGCGAACTACGGCGAGAAGCCGGTGCAGCGCGCCTGCGCCGCCGCCGACCGCACCGGCCACGCGATGCTGCACACGCTGTACCAGCAGAACGTCAAGGCGCGCACGCACTTCTTCGTCGAGTGGATGGCGCTCGACCTGATCCGCGACACCGACGGCGACGTGATCGGCGTCACCGCGCTCGAGATGGAGACCGGCGAGCTGCACATCCTCGAAGCCAAGACCGTGCTGCTGGCCACCGGCGGCGCCGGGCGCATCTTCGCGGCCTCGACCAACGCCTTCATCAACACCGGCGACGGCCTGGGCATGGCGGCGCGCGCCGGCATCCCGCTGGAAGACATGGAGTTCTGGCAGTTCCACCCGACCGGCGTGGCCGGTGCCGGCGTGCTGCTGACCGAAGGCTGCCGCGGCGAGGGCGCGATCCTGCGCAACAGCGACGGCGAGCGCTTCATGGAGCGCTATGCCCCGACGCTGAAGGACCTGGCGCCGCGCGACTTCGTCTCGCGCTGCATGGACCAGGAGATCAAGGAAGGGCGCGGCTGCGGTCCCAACAAGGACTACGTCGTGCTCGACATGACCCACCTGGGCGCCGAGACGATCATGAAGCGCCTGCCCAGCGTGCTGGAGATCGGCCACAACTTCGCGAACGTCGACATCACGAAGGAGCCGATCCCGGTCGTGCCGACCATCCACTACCAGATGGGCGGCATCCCGACCAACATCCACGGCCAGGTGGTCGTGCCGAAGGACGGCGACCCGAACGCGGTGGTCAACGGCCTGTACGCGGTCGGCGAATGCTCCTGCGTCAGCGTGCACGGCGCGAACCGCCTGGGCACGAACTCGCTGCTCGACCTGCTGGTGTTCGGCCGCGCGGCCGGCAACCACATCGTCGATTCGGCGCTGAAGACCCAGGCCCACAAGCCGCTGCCGGCCGATGCGGCCGAGCGCACGCTGGCCCGCCTGAACAAGTACGAGG